>NZ_JBHVEG010000346.1:0-1122 GCF_042802395.1 Promicromonospora sp. NPDC057488 | reverse complement strand
GCACACGGTCGGCCGCCGCTTCGTCACATCATCAGCAGGTGACCACGCCCCATGCGCTCGCCCTCCGCCGGATCGCGGTGCAGATTCAGTCGCTCACCAACGGTGAGGCTCCACACGCCCGCTTCTTCTCCGCCGACAAAGAACCGCCGAGAGTCCCTCCGGCCGTACCGTACGACCGGGCGACCCGGCCGGTGGTCGCCGACGCCGTGGCGGCGGAGCGGGTGCTACGGGTCCGCCGAGGTGTCTACGTGGAGCCGTCGGCGACGGACCGGCCGTTCGACGCAGAGTTCCTGGCACAGGTCAGGGGCGTGGTCGAGGCCCTGAGTACGGAGTTCTGGGTCAGCCACACGGCGGCGGCTCGGCTGCACGGCCTGTGGACGTTCCGTGACCCCGGAAGGGTCCATGTCACGCAGGAACGCAACCCGTGCGTCAAGGAGGAGGGCCGACTTGAGCGTCACTGGACCCAGGCGCTGCCGGCACGGGACAAGACGATGATCGGCGACGTACCTGTCACCACCCTCGAGCGCACCATCGTGGACGTCGCGTGCAGCAGTCCGCTCCCCTGTGCGGTCGTCACGGCGACGTCGGGGTTTCGAGCGGGCGCAGATCCCACCGTCGTCGAGCACATCCTCGACGAGCGCGCCGGTGGACGCGGCGTCGTGCAGGCCCGGAGGGTGATGGAGCTGTGCGACCCGGACTGCGCCGCTCCGGGCGAAGCACTGGTGCGACTAGCAGCCATCGAAGGCGGGCTCCCTGTTCCCCAGGTGCAGGTACCGGTCGCTATCCCGACCGGGACGGCGTGGCTCGACCTCGGCTGGCCGGCGATCAAGGCAGGGCTGGAGTTCGACGGCGATGTGAAGTTCTCCGGCGTCTTCGGGGACCCGGCCGCTGCCCGCGACCACCAGGCCGTGCGCGCTGCCGGGCTGGACCAGGTCGAGTGGTCCGTCGAGAGCGTCATCTGGGACGAGAGCCTGGACTTCCAGACGCTGCAGGAACGGGTGTGGGCTTTCTACCGGCGGGCTCTCGCTCGGTCAGCTGGGGTCGGAGCCAGCCAGCGAGGTGTCTCGGTGTTCGCTGGAGCATGACACCCGGAGTAGGTGAAGGCCCCGCCGACCGTGTGGT
>NZ_JBHVEG010000344.1:0-1189 GCF_042802395.1 Promicromonospora sp. NPDC057488 | reverse complement strand
TCGTTGGGCGTCCCAGGATGTCTGACGCCCAACGACGGGCGACCTCACTTCGCGCGAAGGAGCTGAACATCGTGGTTCACATCAGTCGGCGTACCGTCCTGACCTCAGCCCTGGCCGCGGGCGCGGGAGTAGCCTTCGGGCCGCACCTCGCCAGCGCACACGCGGCCCAGGGCGCACCATCGCTGGCCCCGGCAGGGCACCGACCGGTCGACCTGCACTGGCTGGAGGGCGGCAACCCGGGCGCCCTGGCCGGGGGCACTACCTGGGGTGTGCCGTGGCCCCGGGGCGCTTTCGCCCCCGACCAGCAGTTCTCGCTCACGACCACGGCTGGCGAGGCGGTGCCGGTACAGACCTGGCCCACGGGCTGGTGGCCGGACGGCAGCGTGAAGTGGACGACGCACGCCGTCAGCGCGGACGCGCCGCGGGCCGCGACGTACCGCCTGACCGCCGGCCGGCCCAGCACGCCGGAAGACCGCGTCAGGGTCCGCGAGACGCCCGGCGAGATCACCGTCGACACCGGCACGGTCCAGGTCGTCTTCGCCCGCAACGGCAACCAGGTGGTCCGCGCCATCCGCCGCGGCGGGCAGGACGTCGCGCGCAACGGCCGGCTCGTCGTCTCGCGGCAGGACGTACCCGACACCGACCGGGGTGGTGCCGCGCGACACGAGACGTTCACCGGCGCCGTGGACCGCGTCACCGTCGAGCAGTCCGGGCCCGTGCGTGCCGTCGTCAAGGTCGAGGGCAAGCACCGCAAGGGCCACCGGGCATGGCTCCCGTTCGTGCTGCGGTTCTACCTGTACGCGGGCTCGGACGGCGTCCGCGCGGTACACACCTTCGTGTTCGACGGCGACGAGAACCGCGACTTCATCACCGGCATCGGCGTGACGTTCTCCGTGCCGATGCGCGGCGAGGCGTACGACCGCCACGTACGGCTCGCGGGCACCGACGGCGGCGTCCTGTCCGAGGCCGTACGCGGCGTCACGGGCCTGCGCCGGGACCCCGGCGCCGCCGTCCGCACCGCCCAGGTCGAAGGTCGCGCCCTGCCCGACCCGGCCACCTGGGACCAGCGCGTCACCTCCCGCCTGCACTGGATTCCGCAGTGGGGCGACTACAGCCTGTCCCAGCTCACGGCGCACGGGTTCGAGATCCGCAAGCGCACCGGCCCGGGCCACTCGTGGATCCGGGTCGA
>NZ_JBHVEG010000343.1:0-1211 GCF_042802395.1 Promicromonospora sp. NPDC057488 | reverse complement strand
GACTATCAAGCACACTGTTGAGTTCTCAAACAACCGACGCACACCGTCAGTTCGCAATCTTTCCGATCGCTTCCCTGTCCGGGGCAGTTCCTTAACCTTACCAGATTCTTTCGGCCGATCAAATTCGCTTCAGTTTGTGAAAACTGGAAGGAATTGCAACCTGCCCGCCGAAAATGGCTACCCCACCGATTCCGGGGAACACAAAGTTCCTCGATCTTTCGATGTGGGTTTCAACCCCGGCGCGGCCACCCGGTCCCTTTCGGGCCCCGTGTCCGTCTGCCCGTCGGGCTGACCTGGAGAACATTACACACGATCCCGCGTACGCGCCAACTCAGCGGGAGTGGCCTGGGGCACATGGTGTTTCCGCAGGTCAGAGGGCATTTGATCGCTTCCTTGCGGAACCCGGGACGACACTTGTGACCGGGGCCACGCCACATGACGCACAGGTTCCCCGGATGCGCACCTCGACGAAGGTTTGTTACCCGGATCCGCACCGGCTTTTTCCGCTCCCCTGCCCCGGAGCACCCAGGGGTAGCCGTACTACGTTCGTGTCGTGACTCCTGAGCACCCACCGGCGTCGGATGCCGGCAACGGCACCGCCCTGCGCACCCCTACCGGCGTCGTGCGCCGGGCGACCGTCGACGACGCGGCCGAGACCGCCTGGCTCGCGGCCCTCACCTTTCCCCTGGCCTGCCCGCCCGGCACCCCGCCGTCCGACATGGCCGTGCACATCGCGCACAAGCTGACCCTTGGACATTTCCGCGGGTGGGCCACCAGCGCGGAGCACGCGCTGCTCGTCCACGACGACGGCGCGCGCCTGCTCGGCTACGTGCTCCTCGTGCTGGGTGCGCCCGACAGCGCGGCGGAGACCGACGCCGTCCGCGCGGCGAGCGGACGCGAGGCGCCGTACGTCGAGCTCTCCAAGATCTACGTGCATCCCGACGTCCTGGGCGGAGGGGTGGCCGGCGCCCTCATGCGGGGCGCGGTCGAGGCCGCGGCCGAGCTCGGCCCGGGCCTCCCCCTCTGGCTCGGCACCAACGCGCGCAACGAGCGCGCCCAGGCGTTCTACCGCAAGAGCGGGTTCGAGGTGGTCGGCAGGCGCACCAAGCGGGTCGGCGACCTGGACCACGACGACGTCGTGCTGCTGCGCACCCAGGCGTAGTCCACCGGCTGCCCCGGAGCAGAAAGGTGTGGCCGACGCCATCCGGCGT
>NZ_JBHVEG010000342.1:0-1240 GCF_042802395.1 Promicromonospora sp. NPDC057488 | reverse complement strand
GGCAACTGACCGGTCTCAAGGCAACCGACCGAAGTCATTTTCGAGCCGTGCAGGGGACCGAAGTCAGCATTGGCGGCAGAGGTATGAGCAGATCTATCCGGGCGGCTGGCGGCACTGTCTTCGGAGCGCCAACGGTTTGAGCGCGACCACAGGGGCTTCAGATCGGCGTTCGTGCACAGGTCCGCCGGGGCGTCGCCCGCGGACCCCCGCCGGTCGGGCACCGTCGGGGCATGGACGACGTCGAGATACCGAAGGTCGCGCTCGCGCTGGAGCAGAACCGCAACGCCCTGGCCACGGCCGCCCGCCGGGGCGACGTCGTCCGGATCCGGCGCGGGGCGTACTGCGCGCCCGGCGACCTGCGGGCCGACGGCGCTGCCCGCGGCGCGCGGGAGGACCGGAACCGGGCGCTGGCCCGCCTGCGCGCCCTGCACTCCCAGCTCCGGGTCGAGCACGTGTTCAGCCACGCGTCGGCCGCGCTGCTCCACGGCTGCCGCGTCTGGCGGAACCCCCGCGAGACGCACGTGTACCAGCGCTATCGCGCGTCGGGTCACGCCGCGGCCGACGTGAGTCGGCACTCCTGGACGCTCGCCCCCGACGACGTCGCCGACGCGGCGGGCCTGCCGGTCACCACGCTCGAGCGCACGGTCGTCGACTGCGCGCGGACCATGCACCCGCTCGAGGGCCTGGTCATCGCCGACTCCGCGCTGGCACAGGGCGTGGAGCGGGAAGTTCTGCTCGGCGCGCTCGACGAGGCCGGTCGCCGCGGGGTGCTCCGGGCCCGGCTCGTGATCGAGCTGGCCGACGCCGGCGCCCAGTCGGCCTGGGAGACCTGGGTCCGGTACGAGCTGCTCCGCGCCGGACTGCCCCGGCCGACGACCCAGCTGCCGGTCGAGACCGACCGCGGGCTCTTCCACACCGACCTCGGGTACGAGCAGTGGGCCCTGGGCATCGAGTTCGACGGGCAGGTCAAGTACCGGCCCAACGGCGTCCGCCCTGGTCACGATCCCGCGCAGGAGTACCTGCACGAGAAGGCGCGGGCCGCGGCGATCCGCCGGGCCGGCGTCACGATTGAGCACGTCACCGCCGCGGACAAGCGCGACGTCCCGGCGCTGATCGCCAGGCTGACCAGCCACCTCCCGCAGGCCCTGGTCCGCGCCGCCCGCCCTGACCCAGCCCTCCCACCAAGCTGACGGCAGAAATGAGTTCGGTCGGTTGCGTCGAGACCGGTCAGTCAACTGAC
>NZ_JBHVEG010000341.1:0-1269 GCF_042802395.1 Promicromonospora sp. NPDC057488 | reverse complement strand
GCATCGAGGTCGGCACAGGCCTCTGCCGACCTCGAAGCAGACTGCCGACTTTGCGCGGCAAACTGCCGACCCGGTTGATGTCTGCCTCAGGCGGGTGGCAGGAGCACGTTGGTGCGCGACCGTTTCACCACCTCGGGCGGCAGGTGTGCCGTGATCCTGGCGAGCATCGCGCGGGTGTCGGTCCGGTCCGCCGCACTGCTCCGCTCCAGGGTGACGCCGGCCCGACGGATGGCGTCGGCCCGGTACTTGACCAGGCCGTCGAACTCGATGCCCAGGCCCCACTGCTCGTACCCGAGATCTGTGTGGAAGAGCCCGCGGTCGGTCTGGACCGGCATCTGTGTGCTGGGACGGGGGAGGCCGGCCCGCAGGACCTCGTAGCGTACCCATGTCTCCCAGGCTGACCCCGAGCCGCCGTCCGCGAGCTCGATGACCAGCCGGGCCCGCTGGATCCCGCGCTGGCCGGCCCGGGTGCCGATCATCTCGAGCAGGACCTGGTGCTCCGCACCGAGCGCTAGGGCGGAGTCGGCGATCACCAGCGCCTCCAGGGGGTGCAACGTCAGGGCACAGTCGATGACGGTGCGCTCGAGCGACGTGACCGTGAGGTCCTCCACCGTCGCGAGATCTGTGGGCGGGACCTTGCCCCGGTGCCGGATGACGTCCTTGGCGGACCGGCCCGAGGCACGGGAGCGCTGGTAGAGGTGCGTCGTGTCGGGCACCGTCCAGACCCGGCAACCGAGCAGCAGAGCGGCGGTCGTGTGGCTGAACACGTGGTCCGAGCGCAGCTGGGAGTGCAGGGCGCGAGCTCGGGCCAGCTCCTTCAGCCGTTTCTCGCGCGGCGCCGAGGAGGGACCGTCGACCTGGACGGCCTGCGCCTCGCAGTAGGCGCCGCGGCGCACCTTGACGAGCGTGCCCCGGCGCTGAGCCTCAGCCAGCTTGTTCCGGTCGCGCTCGCTCGCGAGCAGGACCGCGGGGATGTCGACGACGGGGACGGTCGAGGTTGTGGTCATGGGACGAGCGTGCGTCAGCCGAGCGGGGTGCGTTCCCTCCGGCGCCAGGAACTGTGCACAGTTCCGACATCGGACCGCATGTGGTCGCGCTCGAACCCGTGCGACATCGTGCGGAGGGTCTGTCGTCGGCGACACCTTCTTGACGTCGGCGCATCCCCACGGCGTCGGCGCGCTCCATCGGCGTCGGCACGATCCTGTGAGGTCGGCAGCTTCCTGTGACGTCGGCAGTCTGCATCGAGGTCGGCACAGGCCTGTGCCGACC
>NZ_JBHVEG010000340.1:0-1284 GCF_042802395.1 Promicromonospora sp. NPDC057488 | reverse complement strand
GAGACAGGGCTCCCGTCGGGGAGCCCGGCCTCGGCCGTCTCGGGCTGAGTGGCGTTCAGCTGGCCGCAGGCGACCGGAACTGGGCCGGTGACGGCCGCCCGCAGCCTGCTGAACGTCACTCAGTCCGCGACATGAGGGATATCCCCATGGTCCGGCCGCCCTCCTTGTCCGACGGCGGAGCGCCGCCTACGGTCCCAGGGGTGCTCCGGAGCGCTCCGGTGCACCGCACGAGACCGCCTGGAAGCCTGGAACAAGGGAGCCACCGATGCCCCGTTCGCTCGTCCGACTCGGCGCCGCGCTGACGGCCGGCCTGCTGGCACTGACCGCCGCGGCGGGCCCCGCGGCCACCGCCCTGGAGAAGCAGCTGGCGCAGGAGCCCGCGTCGTCGGCCGCCGATGCCGACCACCGGGTCATCGCGTTCTACCAGACCATCTACGAGACCGGGTCGGACGGCGTGCGCCGGTACGTCGACCCCAAGCCGCTGCTCGGCTCGGTCACCGACGTGAACGTCGGCGCGATCCACCTGAACTCCGACGCGACGCTGACGGTCAACGACATCCCGGCCGACCACGCCGAGCTCGGCGTCATGTGGGACGACCTGGCCACGATGCAGGACCAGGGCGTCAAGGTCAGCGCGTTCCTCGGCGGGGCCGCGCCGGGCACCTACCGCTACCTGCGCGAGGACTTCGACCGGTTCTACCCGGTGCTGCGCGACTTCCTGCGCACCTACGGCCTGGACGGTGTGGACCTCGACATCGAGGAGACGTTCTCCCTGGCGGACACGGTCCACCTGATCGACGCGCTGCGCGCCGACTTCGGCCCGGACTTCATCGTGACCCTGACGCCGGTGGCGACCGACATGGCCGGCCGCACGAGCTTCTCCGGCGGCTTCTCCTACGCCGAGCTGGAGCGCCAGGCCGGCGACCGGATCGACTGGTACAACACGCAGTTCTACTGCGGCTGGGGCGACCTGCGCACCACCACGGTCTACGACCAGATCCTCGCCAACGGGTTCACGCCGGGCCGCGTGGTGGCCGGCACCGTCACCAACCCCGGCAACTGCAGCGGGTACGTGGACTGGCCCACCTTCGACGCCACGGTCGGCACGCTGGTGGACCGCCACCCGGACTTCGGCGGCGTCTTCGGCTGGGAGTACTTCAACTCGGTGGGCCACGACGGCGGCGGCCGGGCGACCTGGTTCTCGCACGTGCGCGACGTGGTGAACTCCTGACGACCTTGGGTGTTCGGTAGAAGGTCAGGTGGTCGGCAGCCCGGGCTGCCGAC
>NZ_JBHVEG010000339.1:0-1461 GCF_042802395.1 Promicromonospora sp. NPDC057488 | reverse complement strand
ATGTCAGATGGTCGGCAGCTCGAGCTGCCGACTACCTGACGTTCTGCCGACCGGCCGCTGTTCTACCGACCGGCTGACGTTGTGCCGACCGCGACGCCAGGGCTTGGATCGCCGTCGGCAACGCGAGGCCCGAGCGCCCGCCCCGTTGCACTCCAGCCGCGCCCTGCTCCAGGCCCGTTGTCGCCCGGCCCGGGCGCTGACCACAGCGGTTTCTGCCGCGAGCGGGCGTCGGTCGGCAGGAACTGCTGTGGTCAACACCGGGAGAGCCTCGGTCAGAAGGGAGAGTCCACGTACGTGCGGTTCAGCGGCTCCGGGATGGCGAAGTAGCTCGCCGACAGGCCCGCCGGGTCCGTCGCCAGGGCGCCTCGGCCGGGGGCGTCGTCGCCGTCGTCCCAGCCCCACGGGGCGTTCGCGGAGTTCTGCGTGTACGAGATGCCGCCGTCGCCGCAGGAGCCCGAGGTGTCGCCCGCGAACGTCCCCGCGCTCGCGAAGAGCTGGGAGTTGTCGCGCTGCGCCCACAGGCCGCCCGGCGCGTGCACGTCCACGAGGCGGTAGGACACGTCCCGGTCGTCCGGGTGCTCGGGCACCTCGGCGCGGCCGGCCGGGTAGTAGATGACGCCGTCGCCCTTGATGTCGTAGCCGGGGCGCGCCTTGAGCCCGTGGCCCTTGGCCTCCTGCGCGGTGACCGGGTGGCTCAGGCCGTCGTGCGGGCTGGTCGCCATCTGCAGGGTGCCGTCGACGGTCTCGGCGCCCGCGCCCCACGTGCTGCCCTGCGGCGTGTACGAGTAGAAGTCGCTGTGCGCCACGGTGACGGCGCCGCGCAGCACGCCGTAGGCCGAGCCGTCCTTCTGGACGGCGACCATGACGCCCTCGGCGTCGTTCTCGTGCTCGGTGTCGAAGATCGAGTCCGACCAGTCGCGCGGGTGGAAGAACATGTAGGTGACGAACCAGTGGCTGGAGGTCTCCATGACCGAGTAGTACGCGGTGGCCGCCAGCGGGTGGTTGCCGGTGTTCTCCCAGTTGTTGCGGGCGTTGAGGTCGCCGTCGAAGTCGTAGGCCGCGAGGTAGTCCGAGCGGCCGCCCAGGGCGTTGGTTCCGGTCTGGTCGACGTCCTGGTAGTGGATGGGCGCCCAGCGCTGCGCCAGGTCGGCATCGCTCACGGCCGCCACCGCGGCGGGCGCGACGGCGGGCGCAGCAGCGGCGCGCACGGGGACGGCGGGTACGGCAACGGCGGCCGCGGCGGCGCCCGCCGCCGCGAGTCCCAGGGCGACCACGGCCGCCGTCGTGCCCGCCGCGAGCGTGCGGGTGCGTCCGGAGGTCAGCGTGCGGGCAGATCGGTGCGTCAGTGCAGGTCCAGGCATGTTTCCCTCGTCTCGGTCGATCCGACAGGTCGGTGTTCGAGGGAAGACTTCACCCCCTGCGTTGCCGCAGGGCAACCGCCGCATGGCAGCGGGATGACGA
>NZ_JBHVEG010000338.1:0-1626 GCF_042802395.1 Promicromonospora sp. NPDC057488 | reverse complement strand
GCTTTGGATGGCTCCAAAGCGAAGAAACTTAGGCCTCAAAGGGAAGGACGACGTCGGCGGCCGACAGCGACCAGGCGCTGCGGCCTGCCGGTCAGCGGTCCTCGGACGGGGCCTGCTCCGGCAGGGCCGCGAGCTGGGCCTCCAGGTGGAACACCTCGTCCAGCAGCACGAACCCGTCGTCCGGGTTGCCCTCGTCGACGAAGAAGCCCGACATCGCGGCCTGCCAGCGCGCGTTGACCTCGGTCGCGGCCATCCCGCGCTGCGCCGCCGCGTAGTCGTCGGTCTCGAGGAACCCGACCAGCAGCCCGTCGTCCCGCAGGAACAGGTGGTAGTCGCGCCAGCCGGTGTCGCGCAGGGCCTCCAGCATCTCGGGCCAGACGGCGGCGTGCGCCGCGCGGTACTCGTCCAGCCGGTCCGCCCGCACCCGGGACGTGAAGCAGACGCGTGCACCAGCGGTGTTGCTCGACATGTCCGGTCCTCCGGTTCGATCCCCGTGAAGGGCGACCTCCGCCCTGAAACGGTTCATAATGTAGCCCGAAGCAAGGAGGCGCTCCATGACCCAGCCGGCCGCTCACCGCCGAGCATCCATCGCCGACGTCGCCCGCGCCGCCGGCGTCTCCGTCGGCACCGTGTCCAACGTGCTCAACCGTCCCGAGCGCGTGCTGCCCGGGACCCGCGAGCGGGTCGAGGCCGCGATCGACGAGCTGAGCTTCGTGCGCAACGGCTCGGCCCGGCAACTCCGCGCGGGGACCATCACCACGGTCGGCGCGATCGTGCTGGACATCGCCAACCCGTTCTTCACCGACCTGGCGCGCGGCATCGAGGAGCGCCTGGACCGCGACGACTTCACGCTGATGGTCGCCTCGTCCGACGACGATCCCGACCGCGAGCAGCGCTACCTGCGCCTGTTCGAGGAGCACGGGGTGCAGGGCGTGATGGTCGTGCCGGCCACCGACGACATCGAGCACCTGCTCGCGGTCCGCCGGCGCGGCACCGGCGTGGTGCTGCTGGACCGGCCGTCGTCCGACCCGAGCATCTCGTCCGTGGCCGTCGACGACGTGCGCGGCGGCGAGCTCGCCGCGCGGCACCTGCTCGACGAGGGGCACACGCGCATCGCGTTCCTGAACGGCCCGCACACGATCCGGCAGTGTGCCGACCGGCACGAGGGCGTCGTCAAGGAGCTGGTCACGGCCGGGCTGGACCCGGCGACCGCGCTCGTCGAGGTCACGGTACCCAGCCTGAACGCCGACGGCGGGGAGGCCGCGATCCGCGGGCTGCTGGAGCGAGGCGACCGGCCCACCGCCGTGTTCTGCGTCAACGACCTGGTGGCGCTGGGCGTGCTGCGCACGCTGCGTACCGAGAACATCGCGGTCCCGGCCGAGGTGGCGGTCGTGGGGTACGACGACGTGACGTTCGCCGCCGAGCTGTCCACGCCCCTGACCTCCGTGCGGCAGCCGACGCACGAGCTCGGTGCCCGCGCCGCGGACCTGCTGCTGGACGGGCCGGACGCGACCGCCGAGCACGTGATGTTCCAGCCGACGCTGGTGGTCCGGGGCTCCAGCTCCGCGGCAGGGGCGTAGCGCTGAGGGTCTCGACAGGCTCGACCCGCGGTAGCCCCGCTGGTCG
>NZ_JBHVEG010000337.1:0-1657 GCF_042802395.1 Promicromonospora sp. NPDC057488 | reverse complement strand
CCGCAGCGCACCGGGCCGCGGGGAACGAGACGACCGCGGACCAGACCACCGCAGGCCAGACGACCGCGGACTAACCCAACGAAGGGACTAGTCCAACCGTCAGACCGCGGAACGGTCGCCCGTCGGTTCCGCCGTCGGGCCGGCCGGGCTGCCGGCGTCGGCCAGGGGCGCCTCCCGCACGAACCACATCATCACGAGGCCGATGAGCACCACCGCGACGATGCCGAGGGTGCCCCAGATGGTCGCGCCCGTCGCGGCGATGGTGATCGTCCACAGGGCGCTCGACATCCAGGACGTGGCGCGGCCGGTCGTGGCGTAGAGGCCGAAGATCTCGGACTCCTTGCCGGCCGGCGTCACGCGGGCGAGGTAGGACCGGGACGCGGCCTGGGCCGGGCCGACGCACGCCGAGAGGATCAGGCCGCCCACCCAGTAGACGACGGGGCCGAGGTCGCGCAGGAACACGACGCCGAGCCCGGCCACGACGATGACGGCGAGCGTGCCGAGGATGACGGAGCGCGGGCCGAAGCGGTCGTCGGCGAAGCCCACGAGGACCGTGCTCGCCCCTGCGACGAGGTTGGCGGCGATGCCGAAGACGATGACCTGGTCCGCGGAGAAGCCGAAGCTGACGCCGCCGATGATCGCGCCGAACGCGAAGACGCCGCTCAGGCCGTCGCGGTACACGGCGCTGGCCAGCAGGAACCAGAAGGTGCGGCGCGAGGTGTGCCACAGGCCCTTGATGTCGCGGACCAGCACCGCGTAGCTGGCGAAGAACCCGACGGTGGCGCGGCCCTTGGTGGGCGGGAGCTCCGGCACGAAGGCGAGGATCGGCCAGGCGAACGCGATCGCCCAGATCGCGCAGCCCACGGCGATCACGCGGAACGCGAGGCCGTTGTCGGTGGGCATGCCCCACCATTCGGCCCCGTTGGCGATGACCACGAACAGGAGCGCCAGGATGCCGCCGACGTAGCCGAGGCCCCAGCCGAGCCCGGACACCTTGCCGACCGTCTTGGGCGTGGCGACCGACACCATCATGGCGTTGTAGTTGACGCCGGCGATCTCGTTGAGCACGCTGCCCAGGCCGATCAGCGCGGCGCCGAGCACGAAGTAGGCCGGGTCGGCCTCGACGAACCACAGCGCGAGCATGCACAGGACCATGCCTGCGGTGCCGCCGGCGAGCCACGCCTTGCGCCGCCCGGTGGCGTCGGCGCGCTGCCCGAGCACGGGCGCGAGGAAGAGGATGAGCAGGCCCGCGAGCGTGTTCCACAGGCCCACCCCGCTGCTCAGCTCGGCGAGGCCGTGCTGGTAGGCGGGGTCGTCCTTGCCGAGCGCCGCGACGGCCGGGTCGAGGAACGCCTCGGTGGTCAGGTACAGCGCGGTGAACACGAACGTGAGGATTACCGTGTTGAACGGCTGGGTACCCCAGTCCCACAGCGCCCAGGAGATCACCTGGCGGCGCGGGATCCGCGCCCCCTCCTGCAGCTCGAGGCCCATCTTCGGGGGCGTCGGTGTCTCGCCGGCAGGGTGCGCCTGCGAGTCGGGTCCGGGAACGGCGTCGGTCATGGCCGCAGTCTGCCCGGGTCGCGTGAACCGTGGGTGCTGGAGCGGTCACGATCTCATACCGACCCCCGTGTCAGACGTGCAGGTCACCAGGGTGACC
>NZ_JBHVEG010000336.1:0-1693 GCF_042802395.1 Promicromonospora sp. NPDC057488 | reverse complement strand
GTCCGACGGACCCCAGGGCCCAGGCGGACCACAGGGCGCTGACGGCGCTGACGGCGCCGTCGGCCCACAGGGAGCGACGGGCGCCCAGGGCGCCGACGGAGCCCAAGGATCCACCGGTCCCCAGGGCGCCAACGGCGCCGACGGAACAGACGGCGCCGACGGCCCCGAAGGACCGGCCGGACCGCAGGGCGCGGAGGGTGCCCAGGGCGCGGACGGCGCGACCGGACCCCAGGGCGCTGACGGTGCCGACGGGACAGACGGGGCTGTCGGCCCACAGGGACCTGCCGGATCTCAGGGCGCACAGGGCGACGCCGGCGCGCAGGGAGCAACCGGCGCTCAAGGATCTAGCGGACCTCAGGGACCCGCTGGATCACAGGGCGCGGACGGCACCGACGGCGCTCAGGGCGCAACGGGCGCACAAGGACCCGCGGGTCCCCAGGGCATTGCCGGCACGGACGGAGCAGACGGGGCGCAAGGTCCCCAGGGCGCCGACGGCACGACCGGCCCGCAGGGCGCCGACGGGGCGGACGGAGCAGACGGCCCGCAGGGACCCGCCGGCCCCCAGGGTGCACAAGGCGGCACGGGCGCACAGGGCGCAGCGGGCAGCCAAGGGCCGGCCGGACCCCAAGGGCTCGCGGGACCGCAGGGCGCTACCGGTGCGCAGGGCGCGACCGGAGCCCAAGGAACTCCCGGTACGACCGGGCCCCAAGGCGCGACCGGCTCCCAGGGCACCCCCGGCGCACAGGGCGCAACCGGAGCCCAAGGAACCCCAGGAACAACGGGCCCGCAAGGCGCGACCGGCACCCAAGGGAACCAGGGAGCGGCGGGCCCGCAGGGCGCGACAGGTTCCCAGGGCAGCACCGGCGCCCAAGGCGCCAACGGCGCCATCGGCGCGCAAGGCCCCACCGGCCCCCAGGGCACGGCAGGCGCCCAGGGTCCCACCGGACCCCAGGGCCTCACCGGACCCCAGGGTCCGCAGGGCCCCGCCGGCCCGCAGGGTCCCCAGGGGGTGCAGGGTGCGACCGGCGCACAGGGCACGACCGGTGCGCAGGGCACAGCCGGCGCCCAGGGCGCGACCGGCACCGCGGGTGCCCAGGGAGCGACCGGGACGCAGGGGCCCGCGGGCCCACAGGGCGCCGTCGGACCCCAGGGGGCGGCCGGCCCGCAGGGCGCCGCAGGACCACAGGGTTCGCAGGGCGCCGCGGCTCCCGCGAACGGCGGGTACTTCTACACGACGTCGACGGCCGCGCAGAACGCGAACACCGTGATCCCCCTGACCACGGTGGGTACCACCTACGGCAGCGGCGTGGCCCTCAGCGGCGGCGGGATCACGCTGCCGGCGGGGACGTACGTCGTCACCTACTCCTGGTCGGCCGACGCGGTCGGCGACCTCCTGAACGCCTACACCGAGATCGTGTCGGCCTACCTCGTCCTGGGCGGCAACGAGGTCGCCGGCTCGCGGATCAGGTCGACGACGTCGACCCTGTCGAACCAGGACGGCTACGTCTCCAACACCATCACGATCTCGACCACGGGCGGCACGCTCCAGCTCTTCAACGGCAACCGGAACGTCACGCACGGGACGACGAACCTCGCCGGGTTCGTCGGCGCCGTCAACGTGCAGCAGGTCACCCGCTGAAGGAGCCCGCCCGTGTCAGACGTACGGGTCACCCGGGTGACCTGTACGTCTGCC
>NZ_JBHVEG010000335.1:0-1742 GCF_042802395.1 Promicromonospora sp. NPDC057488 | reverse complement strand
AGCTTGTCGAGACCCTCCCGAGGTCTCGACAAGCTCGACCAGCGCCCGCGGCTTGAGCGTCCCCCAGCGCTCGATCGACTTGGACCACGCGTCCTGCTGCCCGACGTCGTACCCGAGCGCGCGGGCGGCGTCGCGCACGGCGGAGCGGGGCCGGTAGGAGATGACGTTGGCGACCTGCGCCGCGTGCGTGCGCCCGAACCGCTCGTAGACGTGCTGGATCACCTCCTCGCGGCGCACGGACTCGATGTCGACGTCGATGTCCGGCGGGCCGTCCCGCTCGGGCGCGAGGAACCGCTCGAACAGCAGCTCGTGCTTGACGGCGTCCACGGCGGTGATGCCCAGGGCGTAGCAGACCGCGGAGTTGGCGGCGCTGCCCCGGCCCTGCGCGAGGATCCCGTGGGTACGGCAGAACTCCACCAGGTCGTAGACCACCAGGAAGTACCCGGGGAAGCCCAGGTCGGTGATGACCTTCAGCTCGTGGTCGATCTGCGCCCACGCCTTCTCGTTGCCCTCCCGGGGGCCGTAGCGCTCGGTGGCGCCCCGGTAGGTGAGCACGCGCAGCCAGGACGCCTCGTCGTGGCCCTCCTCGACCGGGTAGGGCGGCAGGTTCGGCGCGATGAGCTCCAGGTCGAAGGCGCACTCCGCGCCGAGCGCGGCCGCCGTCGCCACGGCCTGCGGGTGCAGCCGGTGCAGGCGCGCCATCTCGGCGCCGCTGCGCAGGTGGGCGGTGGGCGCGCCGGGCAGCCAGCCGTCCAGGTCGTCCAGGCTGGACCTGGCGCGGACGGCGGCCAGCGCCCCGGCCAGGTCGGCGTCCCGGGGGCGGGCGTAGTGCGCGGCGGTGGTCGCGACGAGCGGCAGGCGCGCGTCGTCGGCCAGGAGCGCGAGCGCGGCGTGCAGGTCGGCGTCGCGCGGGTCCCCGGTGGCGGTGATCTCGACGGCGACGTTGTCCCGCCCGAACACGTCGGCCAGCCGGTCGAGCTCCCGCCGCCCGGCCGCCAGCCGGTCGCTCCGGTTCCCGGCGCCCGACGCGGGGAGCAAGGCCTGGCGGACGGCGCCCTTGCGGCAGCCCGTCAGGACCAGCCACTCGCCGGACGCCGCCTCGCCCAGCCCCTCCAGCGTGTAGTGCGCGGCGCCCTTGACCCCGGCCTTCAGGTGCGCGGTGCCGATCGCGCTCGACAGGTTGCGGTACCCCTGCGGCCCGCGCGCGAGCGCGAGCAAGTGCGTCGCGCGCGGGTCGGGGATCCCGGTGGGCGGGTCGAGCACGGGCACGCCCCGAACGCCGGTCGAGCCCCGGGCGCCGGTCGAGCCCGTCGAGACCACCGGCAGGTGCAGCTCCGCCCCGAACGCGGCGGGCAGCCCCACGGCCTTGGCCGCCTCCGAGAACCGCACCACGCCGTACAGCCCGTCGTGGTCGGTGACCGCGAGCGCCTTGAGCCCCAGCCGCGCGCCCTCGGCGGCGAGCTCCTCGGGGTGGGAGGCGCCGTCGAGGAAGCTGAACGCGGAGTGCGCGTGCAGCTCTGCGTAGGGCACGCCCTGATCGCGCCGGTCTCGCGCCGCGGCCCCGGTCACGGCCCCGGCCCCGGATACAGGGCTGGTCACAGGGCTGGTCACAGGGCTGGTCACAGGGCTGGTCACGACCCTGTCCCGACGTCTGGTGTCGACGCCGAGGTCGGCACTCTCCTGCGACGTCGGCACTCGCGGCACAAACTGCCGACTCTGCGAGACAAACTGCCGACCTTGAG
>NZ_JBHVEG010000334.1:0-1860 GCF_042802395.1 Promicromonospora sp. NPDC057488 | reverse complement strand
GGTCGGCAGCTCGAGCTGCCGACCACCTGACCTTCTACCGACCATCGTTCTGCTCGAGCGCCCTGGTCAGCCGGCGCGCCGTCCCGGCTGAGCCGTGCACGAGATCTGTGGGCGGCTGCCCCGACCGCGCGGGGTCAGTTGTTCGAGGGGCTCGACTGCGTGCCGGACTGCACGCGCAGCAGGTCGCGGATCTCGGTCAGCAGCACGGTCTGCTCGTCGAGGGCCTCCTCGACGACCTCTTCCTCGGCAGGCTTCTTGCGCAGCTCGCCCAGCTTCTTGATCGGGATGATCACGAAGAAGTAGATCGCGGCCGAGATCAGCAGGAACATGATCAGGCCCTGGATGAACAGGCCGATCTGGAACTCAGTCCTCTCGCCCTTCCAGTTCGGGACGGAGAACGCGATCGACGTGAAGTCGGGAGCGCCCACGAGCCATCCGATGAGCGGCATGATGAAGCCGTCGACGAGGCCGCTGATGACCCCGGAGAAGGCGGCGCCGATGACGACGGCGACCGCGAGGTCGAGCACGTTGCCGCGCGTGATGAATTCTTTGAAGCCGTTGAACAGGTCGCGCATGGATCCCCCTGGGACTCTCAAGTTGGTGTGGGTCGGCATGGGCCGGAACCTCGAAGGGGATTGTGGTGGAAAATCCCGTTCAGCGCATGTCGGACCGGGCATTCCGCTCAATGAGCCAGGTCATTGATCGGCCGTTCTTTCCGGCGGGCCGGACGACGGCACCAGCACCGCCGTCACCGAGCCCCATCCGGAGACGGCCGACAGCTCCGGGGCGTCCTCGGGCCGCACCGCGACCAGGGTGACGGGGCCGTCGCCCTCCGAGACCGACCCGAGCAGCCCGCCGGACTCCTTGGGCGCGCGGCCGGCGGGGACGGGGAGCACCAGCGCGGCGCGGGCGAGGTACCGGGGCTCGGCGCTCGGTTCGCTGCCCGACGTCGTCCCGGCCAGCAGGTCTATCCGGTCCCCGGGGCGCAGGAGCGCGGCGACCGCGTCGTCGGCCAGGCGGACCGGGACCACCACCGTGCCGTGCGGGGCGGCGGCGGAGACCCCGTCGTCGGACACGAGCGTGGTGTGCAGCAGCGCGCCCGCCGGCAGCCCGACGACGGCGGCGCGGCCCAGCAGTGCGCGCGCCGTGTGCAGGGCACCAGGCGGGGCCAGGTCGGCGGCGACGGCGCGCACCGAGATGTCTTCGCTGGTCAGCTGGGTTCCGGCCGCGACGGGGCGGGTCGTGACGGCGACGTCGACGGTCGGGGGCGGCGGCGGGCGCAGGAGGTGCACCGCCAGCGCGGCGGCGAGGCCGAGCAGCGCGGCGGCCAGGGCGAAGCGCCAGCGCCACAGGATCCGCCGCGCGCGCCGGAGCGCCGGTGAACGGGGCCGGCCCGGCCGGGGCACCAGCCCGGCGAGCCGTGCCCGCGGCGTCCGGCCGGGCGCCGCCTGCCGGCCGGGCGGATCCGCCCGGCTCCACGGTGTGCGCGAGCCAGTGCCGCGCGGTGCCTCGTGGCGCGCGGCCGGCGCGACGAGCGTGTCGAGAAGTCCCATGCCGCCGACGTTAGGCAGGAGATGAGGGGGCGCGGGGCCGCCGTCGGGCAACCTGTGCACGAAGGCGAGAAAACGCCGCCTGTGGTCGCGCTCGAACTACTGCGGTCACGTGAGGCGTGCCGGTCCGTGCGCGGCACAACTTCCGGTCGAGCTGGATGACACGTCGCCCTCAAGCGGACAGTCGACAGCAGCACAGGTGCCGGACCGCTGGCGGCAGCTATGGTGCCGGGTCGCCGGCGTGAGCGCGGCACTTTGCCCGAGTGGTCGGCAGTTTGCATTGAGGTCGGCACAGGCCTGTGCCGACCTC
>NZ_JBHVEG010000333.1:0-1898 GCF_042802395.1 Promicromonospora sp. NPDC057488 | reverse complement strand
GCGCCCACCCACCCGAGGTACCTACATGCTGAACAAACTGCGGCGAGTCGGGCCACCGCTGCTCATGCTCTCCCCGTCCCTGATCCTCCTCGGCGTCTTCGTCTACGGGCTGATCGCCGCCAACTTCACCACGTCCCTGACGGACAACCACACGGCGGCACAGGCCACCGGCCAGAAGCCGGCCGTGCTCGTGTGGTTCACCAACTACGTCGACCTGCTGGCCAGCGAGGACTTCCAGCACTCGCTGATGAACCTCGTGCTGTACACGGTCGTGTTCCTCGTCGGGACCATGGTCATGGGCTTCCTGTGGGCGTGGATGCTCGAGAAGCCCGTCAAGGGTGAGGGACTGTTCCGCTCGGTCTACCTCTTCCCGATGGCGGTCTCGTTCGTCGCCTCGGGTGTGGTGTGGCGCTGGCTGCTCAACTCCAACCAGGACGAGCAGGCCTCGGGCCTGAACCGCCTGTTCCAGATCGTCGGGCTCGACGCGCTGCAGAACAACTGGTGGAACAACGTCACGTTCGGCATCATCGCCATCGCCATCCCCGCGATCTGGCAGCTCTCCGGCTACGTCATGGCCCTGTTCCTCGCGGGGTTCCGCGGCATCCCCGAGGAGCTGCGCGAGGCCGCCCGGATGGACGGCGCCTCCGAGTGGAAGCTCTACCGGCACGTCCTGTTCCCGCAGCTCTCGCCGGTCGCGCTGTCCGCGCTGATCATCATCGGCCACATGTCGCTCAAGGCGTTCGACCTCATCATGTCGATCTCCAAGCCCGCGAACTACCAGACCAAGGTTCCCGCCGTCGACATGTTCGTGTTCAAGTCGAGCTTCGACTACGCGAACGCCGCCGCCGTCGGCTCGATCCTGCTGATCATCGTCGCGATCGTCATCGTGCCCTACCTGATCCGCACGAACCGCGAGGAGAAGCGATGACCGCCGAGGCCGAACAGCTCACCGCGCACCGCCCGGCGCCCGTCGCGCCGCGCGTCCACAGGGGCCGGTACTCGCTGGCGCGCACCCTGAAGTACGTGGGCCTGATCTTCTTCCTGATCGTCGTCCTGATCCCGGTGTACGTGCTGCTGGTGACCAGCTTCAAGGGCACCGGCGACGCCGACCCGAGCCGCGCCTGGGCCCTGCCCCAGATCTGGACCATGGAGAACTGGGCCACGGCCTGGACCACCCTGGCGCCCGCGATCGGGCGCACGCTGGCGATCGTCGTGCCGAGCTCGATCATCTCGGCGTTCCTGGGCTCGCTGAACGGGTTCGTGCTCTCGCGCTGGAGCTTCAAGGGCGCGGACATCGTCTTCACGCTGATCCTGTTCGGGATGTTCATCCCGTACCAGGCCGTGATGATCCCCCTGACGCAGCTCGTGCTGAACATCGGGATACCCACCGGTGTGCCCACGCTGATCATGCTGCACGTGGTCTACGGCATCCCGATCACCACGCTGATCTTCCGCAACTACTACCAGACCGTGCCGCACGAGCTCATCGAGGCCGGGCGCGTCGACGGCGCGGGCATGCTGCGCACCTACTGGTCGATCGTGCTGCCGATCTCGATCCCGAGCTTCGTCGTGGTGCTCATCTGGCAGTTCACGTCAGCGTGGAACGACTTCCTGTTCGCGGTGTTCTTCTCGTCGTCGCAGAACGGCCCCGTGACCGTGGCGCTGAACAACCTCGCCAACGGCGCGCTGCTGCAGAACTACGGCGTCTCCATGGCGGGCGCGCTGTTCGCGTCGCTGCCGACGCTGATCGTGTACATCATCCTCGGCAAGTACTTCGTGGGCGGGCTGATGTCGGGCTCGGTCAAGGGCTGAGAGCCCCACCCCCGCCGGACGCTCCGGGCGCCCCGGGCGCCCCGGGCGCGTGGTCGGCAAAAGGTCAGGTGGTCGGCAGCTCGAGC
>NZ_JBHVEG010000332.1:0-1946 GCF_042802395.1 Promicromonospora sp. NPDC057488 | reverse complement strand
GGCCCGAAATCAGCGTGATTCCGGGCCCAATGGCTGGGTAGAAGCGCACCTTGGGGTGTCGCCGTCGCGCTACGCCGCCAGGGCCTGGCGCTCCGGGGTCGGGTCCGCCAGGGGCGGGTAGTCGACCTGGAGGTACGGGCGCGGGATGCGGTGCTCGCGGGAGAGCCGCGCGCGGACCCGCACGTGCCACGTCCGGTAGGCCCAGACCGTCGCGATCGCCGCGACCAGCAGCGTGGCCACGGCACCGATCAGCACCGCGTACCGCGGGCCGAACGTCTCGCCGATCCAGCCGACGACGGGGGAGCCCAGCGGCGTGGTGCCGAGCAGCACCATCATGTAGATCGACATGACGCGACCGCGCATCTCGGGCGCGACCGAGAGCTGGATCGCCGCGTTGGCCGACGTCAGCATGGTGAGCGACGCGAAGCCGACCGGGATGCACATGATCAGGTAGCCGAGGTAGGTCGGCATGACCGCCTGGATGCCCATGGCGATCGCGAACGCGAACGCCGCACCGAGCACGAGCCGCACCCGCGGCCGCTCGCGGCGGGCCGCGAGGAGCGCACCGGCGAGCGAGCCGATCGCGAGCACGGACCCGAGGATGCCGTACTCGCCGGCGCCCCGCCCGAACTCGACGCGCGCCATCATGGCGGAGGTGAGCTGGAAGTTCAGGCCGAACGTGGAGACCACGCCCATCACGACCATGATCACCACGATGTCGCTGCGCCCACGGATGTAGGACAGGCCCTCGCGGATCTGTCCCTTGGCGCGCGAGGCGGTGGGCTGCACCCGCAGGTCGCGCATCCGGGTGAGCGCCAGGATCACGGCACCGAAGGCGATGCCGTTGATGATGAACACCCAGCCGGTGCCGACGGCCGCGATGAGCAGGCCCGCCACACCGGGACCGATGAGGCGTGCGGCGTTGAAGTTCGTCGAGTTGAGCCCGACGGCGTTCGCGAGCCGCTTGGTCGGCACGAGCTCGGCGACGAACGTCTGGCGCACCGGCCCGTCGATCGCGCTCACGACACCCAGCAGGGTGGCGAACACGTACACGTGCCACAGCTCGGCAGCGCCGGACAGCACCAGCGCACCGAGCCCGAGGCCCAGTACGCCCATGCCGCCCTGCGTCATCATCAGGAGCTTGCGGCGGTCGACGCGGTCGGCCAGCAGGCCGGCCCACGCGGACAGGAAGATGTGCGGGATGAACTGCAGCGCGGTCACGATGCCGACCGCGACGCCGGAGTTGTTGGTCAGGAGGGTCAGGACGACCCAGTCCTGCGCCACGCGCTGCATCCAGGTGCCGATGTTGGCGACGAGAGCGCTGGCGAACCAGAGACGATAGTTACGATATTTAAGGCTGGCGAAGGTTGCGCTCATCGAGCGGCGATCCGCAGGAGGAGCTCGCTGGCTCCTGCAAGGATCTCTCTCTCCTCTACGGTCAGGGTGGACAGCTGTTTGGTGAGCCAGGCGTCGCGACGCCGCCGGGTCTCGGCGACCTCACGCTCGCCGGCCGCGGTGAGGCGGACGACGACCTGGCGCTTGTCGGTCGCGTGCTCCACCTTCTCGACGAGGCCGAGCTCGGCCAGGGTGTTCACCGCTCGGGTCATCGACGGGGGGCGCACGCGCTCGTGCTCGGCGAGGGAGCCGGGGGACATCTCGCCGTGTCGGTGCAGCACCGTCAGGATCCCGAACTGCCCCTCAGGGAGGTCGGCCTCACCGCGCTCGGCGCGCAGGCGGCGGGACACTCGGGTGAGGGCGACACGGAGGTCGCCCCCGACGGTCGCCGGGCTACGGCTGGACCTGCGGGAGCTCGACGGCACCCTAGGCATTCTAGTTCATTAGCCTTGCTAACGGTACGTGGGTGTGGTCACACCGGGCGGCGTCGGACGGCGGGAAAAACCCAGGTGAGAACGGCGAAGCGCCCGCCCCCGGGGAAGGGGGACGGG
>NZ_JBHVEG010000331.1:0-2237 GCF_042802395.1 Promicromonospora sp. NPDC057488 | reverse complement strand
GCGGCCGCCGTCCTGGAGCTCGCCGACCCGACGGGGGAGCGGCCCGGCCGGTGGCTGAACGCCGTCGGGCGGCCCGCTCGGCTGGCGCGCCTGCTGGCGACCGTGGTGCCCGAGGACGACGTCGTGGCCGCGACCCTCACGCGCGGCACCGGGGCCCTGGCCGGGGAAGTCCTGGCCGGCTGGGGCCTCGGGCCCACCACCACCTGGGACCGCATGGTCACCGAGGTGGCGCCACCCGCGCCCGGCGACGACGTGCCCGCCGTGGAGCTGCTCGACGTCGACCGGGACGCGGACGAGATCGAGGCGGTGCTCGCGGAGGCGAACCCGGACACGCACGCGGGGGTCCGCGGCCCCCGGGCGCGCGCGGCCCGCTGGTACGGCGTGCGCGCGCCGGCGGCCGGCCGGTCCGGCGCCGGTTCGCTCGTCGCCGTCGGCTCGGCGACCGCGGTCCCGGCCGGAGCGGCCCACCTCGGGGCGATCGGCACGCTGCCCGCGTACCGCGGCCGCGGGTACGGCGGCGCCCTGACGGCCCGGATGACGGCGGACGGCGTGGCCGAGCACGGGCTGGTCACGCTCGGCCTGTACGACGACAACGCGGGCGCCCGGCGCGTGTACGAGCGGCTCGGGTTCGCGGTGGCGCACGAGGTGGAGACCTGGCGGCCGAGCTGACGCCCGGCGTTCCCGCGCAGGTCGGGGTCAACCCTGGTTAGGTGGAGAGTGGGGCACCGGACCCGGCGTCCCACAGGACCCCGATCTGGAAGGGAAGGCAGCCTCATGACCGAGAACGAGGGCGGTACGCCGCGCGATCCCCAGCCGGAGACGCCGCCTACGCAGCCGTTGCCCGGGTCGTCCTCTCCGCAGGTCCCCGAGGGCTCACCCACCCAGCCGCTCCCCGGCCAGCCGTACGGCTCCGAGCAGCAGCCCACGCCGCAGCAGCAGGGCCCGCAGCAGCCGGGCCCACAGCAGCCCGGCGGACCCCAGCCCGGCCCGCAGCAGCCGGGCTCCCAGCAGCCGGGCCCCCAGCCCGGACCGCAGGACCCGGGCTCTCCCCGGCACCCTGGCCCCGACCCGAACGCGCCGTACGCCCAGCACGGGCAGCACAGCGCCCCGACGCCGTACGGCCAGCCCGGCGGCCCGACCGCCGCACCCCAGTACGGGTACACGCAGACGCCGCCCAAGAACGACCTGGGCGTGTGGGCGCTGGTCACCGGCATCCTCAGCTACGTGTTCTGCCCGCTGCTCCTCGGGATCGCGGCGATCATCACGGGCACCATGAGCCGCAGGGCCGCCGACGAGGGCCTTGCGAACAACCGCGGGATGGGTACCGCGGGTCTGATCCTGGGCTGGATCAACGTCGCGCTGGTGGTGGCCGCCATCATCTTCTTCGTCATCGCACTGGCGGTCGGCCTGTTCGCCGGAGGCATCAACTGGGACCAGATGCGCGACCCCAACGACTGGAACTACTGACCAGGAACTCGTTCGGACCGGGGTAGGGCTCCCCGTGCGGTTTTCCTGCCGCACGGGGGGTCCTACCTGTAAGTTTGGCTCCTCCGGGCCGGATCGGCCCCGGTACCGAGCAACCAGAGAGGCAGCACGATGACCCAGCCTGACGGCGGCCAGTCTCCTTACGACCCGCCGCAGCAGCCGCAGCAGCCCGAGCAGAGCCAGCCGGGCGCGGTTCCGGGCCAGCCTGCCCCGTATCAGCAGCAGCCGTACCAGCAGCAGCAGCCGTACCAGCAGTCGCCGTACCCGCAGCAGGGCGACGCGCAGGCGCCCGTCTACGCGCAGGGCGGTCAGCCCGGCTACGGCGCCCCGCTGCCGAAGAACAGCCTCGCCGTCTGGTCGCTCGTGCTGGGTATCCTCTCGGTGCTGGGCTGCGGCCTGGTCACCGGTATCGCGGCCATCATCACGGGTGTCAAGAGCCGTCAGGCGCAGCGCGAGGGCCTCGCGGACAACGGCGGCATGGGCCTCGCGGGCCTCATCCTCGGCTGGATCGGCACCGTGCTGGTCACCCTCGGCATCATCGCGTACATCGCGTTCGTGGCCTTCGTGGTCTCCACGCCGGAGTTCCAGGACGGCATCGAGCAGGAGCTCCAGAACAGCTACGAGCAGGAGCTCGGCGACAGCGGCGCGACCATGGACCCGGAGCTCCAGGAGCTCATGGACGAGCTCGAGAACAGCTGAGTCCGCATCCCGGCAGCCGGTCAGCCCGCCGCGACCCGAGGTGAGATCACCCT
>NZ_JBHVEG010000330.1:0-2383 GCF_042802395.1 Promicromonospora sp. NPDC057488 | reverse complement strand
TCTCCGCTCTGGGATCTTCCAGAGCGGAGAAACTTAGGCCTCGAAGGGGAGTGGTCGGTCGCGGCCGGACTCGGGCGGCCATCGGCCGCCCGTGACCTGGCCCGGCGGCCCATGGTTCGTATCAGAGTTCACCCGCTCCTCCGGGGTGAAAGACCGCGTCAGCCAGGTCGTTCACCACTAGCGTCAGCCTGTTCTTCGCGTCGGCCGCGCCCCGTGCGGCCGACGCGTTCTGACGCGAGGAGGACATCAGTGGCTCGGCACGTGGCGGCACCCGCATCGCGGTCGAAGCAAGACTCCCGGGACGGCGCGGGCAGGCCGACGCTCGCGAGCACCGTGGTGGGGCGCACGATCATCCTGGGCGTGGCGCCGGCGATGGTGCTCGGCGGCGCGCTCGCCCCGGCGGCGACGGCGCTGACGACGCAGCCCTCCCTGGAGCCCGAGGGCATCGCGGCGCCCGCCGACTCCGCCCTGCCCGACGTCGGCACGACCGCCGCGGAGGTCGAGACCGTCGAGGTGGCCGCGGCCCCGGTCGAGCAGACCGCCGTGGTCGAGGACGTCACCGGCACGGACCCGGAGCAGGCGACCGAGACGGCCACGGCCGCCGACGGCGCCGTCGTGCTCGACACCGCCGACGCCGACGGCCGGATCGCCGGCGCCATCGAGGTGCCGGAGGGGTTCCAGACGGTCGGGCTGTCCTGGCCGGCCGAGATCGACCAGGCCGTGCCCGAGATGCAGGTGCGCACCCGCGCCGCCGACGGGATCTGGAGCGAGTGGAGCCACCTGGAGAAGTCCACGGACGACGCCGACGGCGGCTCCGCCGTCGTGACCTCCGCGCCGGTGTACGTGGGCGAGGCGGACGCCGTCCAGCTCGCCACGGTGGACGAGGCCGCCGAGTTCCCGGCGGGCGTGGAGCTCAGCCTGGTCTCGTCGGCGCAGGTCACCACGGCCGCGGCGACGACGTCGGGCACGGTCGCGCCGTCGGCCGCGACGAACGGGCCCACGATCATCACGCGCGAGGAGTGGGGCGCCGCGCCCCGCTGCCTCCAGCCGGGCACCGGGCCCACCTGGTTCCCCGCGGGGGGCGGCCTCAAGGCCGCCGCCGTGCACCACACGGTGAACCCCAACGACTACGCGACCGTGGCCGAGGCCATGCAGGCCATCCGCAACGACCAGGCGTACCACCAGGAGACGCACGGCTGGTGCGACATCGGCTACAACTTCCTCGTCGACAAGTGGGGCAACATCTACGAGGGCGCCGACGGCAGCATCGAGGAGCCGATCGTCGGCGCCCACACCGGCGGCTTCAACACCGGCACGGTCGGCGTCGCGATGGTGGGCACCTACACGAGCGCGGAGGGCGTGCGGCCCTCGGCCGCCCAGCAGGACGGCGTGGCCAGGATCATCGGGAGCCGGCTCGCGCAGTATGGCGTCAACCCGGACGAGTCGACGGTCCTCACCGCAGCCGGTCACACGGACGGCGGCCGGTACGACACGGGCGACAAGGTGACGCTGCAGCGGGTCTTCGGCCACCGCGACACCCACCAGACGGAGTGCCCGGGCGCGCTCGCCTACCCGCTGCTCGCGGGGATCCAGGACCAGGCCGCGGTGTACGCGAAGCAGTACGCCCCGCCGCAGGCCCCCGTCGAGGAGCAGTACACGAACCTGGTCCAGGCCGTGTACCAGGACAGTGTCGGCAGCGAGGCGACCGCCGCCCAGATCGCGTCCTGGGAGTACAAGGTCTCGGTCAGTGGCGGCGGCGTGCTCGCCGAGGCCATGGAGAAGTCCGACTCGTACCGCAAGGCACGGATCGTCGCGGCGTTCCGGAGCACGCTGGGCTACGCCCCGACGTCCACCCAGCTGTCCGGCCACGTCGCGGGCATCAAGAAGGGTGTGCGGACGGTCGACGAGGTGGAGCCCTACCTGCTGATGAACCCGCTCTTCTACAAGAAGGCGGGCGGCACCAACGCCACCTACGTGACGGCGCTGTACCAGAACATCCTGAAGCGCAGCCCGACGGCCCACGAGCGCAAGGTCTGGGCGGCGAAGCTGGGGTCGGACGGCCGGCAGGGCGTCGTCGAGGCGCTGTGGGAGAGCCGGGCGGCGGTGGGGGTGCGCGTCAAGGCCACCTACCAGCAGTACCTGGGGGTGCCGCCGACGTCGGCCCAGCTGACCCTGTGGACGGACCGGATCGTGGGCAAGTACTCGGAGGCCGACCTGCGCCGGTCGCTCATCAGCTCCCAGTCGTACCTCACGCGGGCGGACGCGCGTTACTGAGGCCGGGGGCGCCCGCCGTGGGTCGGGGCGCGGCGTCGGGCGGCGTCGCGCGGGCGCGCCGGGCAGGTCCGGGACGGTGGTCGGTAGGACGTCAGGTGGTCGGCAGCTC
>NZ_JBHVEG010000329.1:0-2421 GCF_042802395.1 Promicromonospora sp. NPDC057488 | reverse complement strand
GTCGAGACCGGTCCATCGTGGGACCGGTCTCGACGCAGGCGACCGAAGTCGGCCCGGAGCCAAGGAGGCCCCACCTCCTGGCCACCTCCCGTTCACCTGGGCGTACCTGACCTTTCGTGGGGCAGACATCGCCTGCTCCTAGGTTGACGACGTCCTACCCCCCTTTTCGGACCGGAGAGCCTCCGATGACGATCGCCCCTGAGAACCGCCCGCTGCTGACGGTGCACACGCATGCGCGTGGCAAGCGCAGCCCCGTCACCTGTCGCCTCAAGTGCAACGACGCGTGCCTGCACCCCGCTCCCAACGAGAGCGCCAACGAGTACTTCAAGGACGTCGTGAGCTCGGTGCTCTCGCGCCGCGCGATGCTCGGCACGATGGCGGTCGCCGCCGGTGCCGTGGTGATCGGTGCGCAGGCCACCGCCGACGCGCCGCCGGCCGCCGCCGCGACGCTGCCCGAGGGCCGGTTCCCGGGCGGCGGCCACGGCAAGGGCCTGTCCTTCGGCGCCATCGACCCGCAGCCGGTCGACGTCGACGCCCTGGTGGTCCCCGAGGGCTACACCTGGGACCCGATCATCCGCTGGGGCGACCCGATCCTCCCGGGCGGCCGCACGTTCGACCCGAACAACCAGTCGCCGGAGCAGCAGGCCAAGCAGTTCGGCTACAACTGCGACTACCTCGACATCCTGCCGATCCGCCCCGGTGAGAAGCACCGCGGGACGCGCGGCATCCTGGTCTCGAACCTCGAGTACACCAACCCCGAGATCATGTTCCCGCCCACCGAGAAGTACTGGGACATCGCCGCCGACGGCAGCCGCACCAAGAACGCGTACTCGCGCGCGATCGAGCGGGCCGCGCACGGCATGGCCGTGGTCGAGGTCCGCCGCCGCGGCACGGGCAAGCCGTGGGACTACCAGCGCATCAGCGTGCTGAACCGCCGCATCCACCTGGACACCGAGTTCGTGCTCGACGGCCCGGCCGCCGGCTCCGACCTGCTCAAGACCGTCGCCGACCCCACGGGCAAGCGCGTGTTCGGCACCATGAACAACTGCGCCGGCGGCACCACGCCGTGGGGCACCGTGCTGTCGGGCGAGGAGAACTTCAACGGCTACTTCGTGGCCGCCGGAGCGAACCCGACCGCCGACGCCCGGTACGGCATCGGCAGCTCCACCAGCTACGGCTGGGAGGCTGACGAGCCGCGCTTCGCGCAGTCCGAGGGCTACGAGAACGAGGCCAACCGCTTCGGCTGGATCGTCGAGCTGGACCCGTACGACCCGCAGGCCAAGCCCGTCAAGCACACCGCGATGGGCCGGTTCAAGCACGAGGGCGCCAACGTCACGCTGTCGAGCAAGGGCCACGCCGTCGCGTACATGGGCGACGACCAGGCGTTCGACTACGTCTACAAGTTCGTGTCCAAGGAGCGGGTCGCCAAGGGCGAGTCCCGCTGGGCGCGCACCCACAACAAGACGCTCCTGTCCGAGGGCGACCTGTTCGTCGCCAAGTTCACGGGCGACTCGCCGGCCGCGCAGATCGACGGCTCGGGCGCGGTCCCGGCCGACGGCGCCTTCGACGGCACGGGCGAGTGGCTCCCGCTGGTCAAGGACGGCCGCAGCAAGGTGCCGGGCATGTCGGTCGAGGAGGTGCTGGTCTACACGCGCCTGGCCGCGGACAAGGTCGGCGCCACCAAGATGGACCGCCCGGAGGACGTCGAGATCAGCCCCGTCACGGGCCGCATCTACGTGGCGTGCACGAACAACTCGGGCCGCACCCCGGGCAACGCGACCGAGGGCGCCACCGAGGCGAACCCGCGCACGCACAAGGTCGTCGGAGGCGTGACCACCAACGGCAACCGGGACGGCCACGTGGTCGAGATCATCCCGTCCGGCGACCAGACCTCCACGCGGTTCACGTGGAACCTGCTGCTGGTCGCGGGCGACCCCGCCGTCGAGGGCACGTACTTCTCGGGTTACCCGAAGGACCGGGTCTCGCCCATCTCGTGCCCCGACAACCTGGCGTTCGACGCCGAGGGCAACCTCTGGATCTCGACGGACGGCCAGCCCAGCTCGTCGGCGATCGCGAGGTGCGACGGCCTGTTCAAGGTGCCGGTCGCGGGCCGCGAGCGCGGTCACGTCCAGCAGTTCCTCTCGGTGCCCGCGGGCGCCGAGACCTGCGGGCCGCTGGTCGACTCGCGCGACGGCATGGTCTACGTGAACGTGCAGCACCCGGGCGAGAACGGCTCCTTCGAGGCGCCGGACTCGTTCTTCCCGGACTACGTGGCCGCCGGCGTCCGCCCGGAGGCGGGCGACTTCCGCGGGCCGCGCCCGACGGTGGTCCAGGTCTACCGCGACCGCCACTGACCCGGACCCGCTGACCTGACCCGCCGGGTGCGGGGTCGGTGGTCGAGCTTGTCGAGACCCGCTGAGG
>NZ_JBHVEG010000328.1:0-2425 GCF_042802395.1 Promicromonospora sp. NPDC057488 | reverse complement strand
ACCCAGGTCTCGACAAGCTCGACCAGCGGATGGTCAGGACGGCGTGCCCAGGGCGTAGCGCATGGGCTCCAGCTTGGCCTCGGACTCCGCCAGCTCGGCCTGCGGGTCGGACGCCGCGACGATGCCGCAGCCCGCGAACAGCCGGATGTGCCGCGGGTCGGTCGGGGAGATCTCCGCCGACCGCAGGGCGATGCCCCACTCGCCGTCGCCGTCCGCGCCGACCCAGCCCACCGGGCCCGCGTACCGGGCGCGGTCCAGCCCCTCGATCTCGCGGATCAGGCTGCGCGCGGCGGTCGTCGGCGTGCCGCACACGGCGGCGCTCGGGTGCAGCGCGGCGGCCAGCGACAGGGACGACGGCGCCCGCCCGCCCCGCTGGTCGGTCAGCACGCCGGTCACGTCGGTGGCGAGGTGCATGACGTTCGGCAGGTGCAGCACGAACGGCGCCTCGGGCACGTTCATCGAGGAGCAGTAGGGCTCCAGGGCGGCGGCCACGGAGCGCACCGCGAACTCGTGCTCCTCGAGGTCCTTGGAGGACCGGGCGAGCTGGGCCGCGCGCAGCAGGTCGGCGTCGTCGGCGTCCGCCACGCCGTGCTCGCGCCGGATCGTGCCGGCCAGCACGCGTGAGGCCACCAGGCCCTTCTCGCTGCGCACCAGCAGCTCCGGCGTCGCGCCCACCATGCCGTCCACGCTGAAGGCCCAGCAGGCGTCGTACGCGGACGCCAGGCGGCCCAGCAGGTGCCGGGTGTCCAGCGGGTGCTCGGCGGTCGCCACGACGTCGCGGGCGAGCACCACCTTCTCCAGCTCGCCGGTCTGGATGCGGGCGATGCCCTCGGCCACCACGGCGGGCCAGTCCGCCGCGCCGACGGCGCCGTCGGCCAGCGTCACGCGGCCCGGCTCGGTGACCGGCTGCCGCGGGTAGGCGGACAGCAGGTCCTCGCCCACGGGCGCGGACCGGTCGCCCACCAGGGAGATCGTGGTCATCCAGGTCCGTTCGCCCCGCCGTCCGACGACGACGCGGGGCACGATCAGCACGCCGCTCGCCCGCGCGGGGTCCTCGGCCTCGTCGCCCGGTGAGACGTCGTCGAACGCGAAGCTGCCGAACGCGACCAGGCCGCTGCCGGGCAGGCCGACGTCGTCGTGCACCACGGCGTTGTCGAGCACCTGGCGCCACGCCTCGTCGGCGTCGGCGAACCGGCCGGGGCCGAAGGTCTCGAACCGCAGCGCCTCGCCCCAGCCCACGAGCCCGTCGCCGTGCCGTACCCAGGCCAGCGCGTTGGTGTCGGGGAGCCGGTCGACGAGCGCCGTCGGCGTGCCGGGCAGGTCGTCCGTCGCGACGGTCCGCACCACGAG
This sequence comes from Promicromonospora sp. NPDC057488, assembly GCF_042802395.1. Lineage (NCBI taxonomy): Bacteria > Bacillati > Actinomycetota > Actinomycetes > Micrococcales > Promicromonosporaceae > Promicromonospora > Promicromonospora sp. NPDC057488. The sequence goes on along the minus strand of NZ_JBHVEG010000328.1, from coordinate 1,075 downwards.
CTGCGGGCCGTGGGGGGCGCCGGGCGGCGCCTCGTCGGACGTGGTCGGCGCCTCGGCCGGCCAGGAGTCGTACACGCTGATGCCGGAGGGGGAGCCGGTGGGTGTGCCGGGAGTGCCGCCGGAAGGTGAAGCGATCATCGCTTTCAGGATAAGCGTGCGGGCCCCGCGCGCCCGCCGTCGGTAACGGAGGTCACAGCGGGCGGTCGGCAGTTCGTCAGGTGGTCGGCACCTCGGAATGCCGATCACCTGACGAGCTACCGATCACCCGGATCCGCCATCGCCCCCGGCGCGCCCCTACCTCGTGAAACGATGGCCGTATGTCCCGTGCAAGCCTGGAGAAGAAGCCGGCCGAGGTCGCGTCGATGTTCGACGGGATCGCCGCCCGCTACGACCTGACGAACGACCTCATCTCGATGGGGCAGGACCGCCGCTGGCGCCGCCTCACGGTCGAGGCGGTCGCCGCGATGCCGGGCGAGCGTGTGCTCGACCTCGCCGCGGGCACCGGGACCAGCAGCGAGCCCTTCGCGGCCGACGGTGCCTTCGTGGTCCCGTCCGACTTCTCGATCGGCATGCTGCAGGTGGGCAAGCGGCGCCGTCCGGACCTGCCGTTCGTCGCGGGCGACGCCACCCGGCTGCCGTTCGCGGACGAGTCGTTCGACGCCGTGACGATCAGCTTCGGCCTGCGCAACGTGGTGGACACGCTCTCGGCGCTGCGCGAGATGCGCCGCGTCGTGCGGCCCGGCGGGCGCATCGTGATCTGCGAGTTCTCCACCCCGACGTGGGGCCCGTTCCGCACGGTCTACCAGGAGTACCTGATGCGCGCGCTGCCCGTCGTGGCCGGCGCCGTCACGCGGGACAAGGGCTCCTACGACTACCTCGCCGAGTCGATCCGCGGCTGGCACACCCAGGTGGACCTGGCCAAGCTGATGCTGGAGGCGGGCTGGGAGCACGCCGCCTACCGCAACGTCACGGGCGGCATCGTGGCCCTGCACCGGGCGGTCCGCCCGGCCTGACCCACGTCGGCAGCTTTCTCGCGAGGTCGTGACTTTGCCTCGAGTTCGGTCCAGCGCTGGAC
>NZ_JBHVEG010000327.1:0-2468 GCF_042802395.1 Promicromonospora sp. NPDC057488 | reverse complement strand
TGACTGACCGGTCTCGACGCAACCGACCGAAGTCATGTCGGAGCCGCACACAGGCTGTGCTGTACTACCCCGCGTGACCACGCAGGATGACCAGCCGGAGCAGAGCGAGCCGGAGCAGAGCGAGCCGGCTGCGCCCCGCGGACGGCGACGGGCCGCGTGGGTCGCCGGGACGTCGGTCCTGATCGGCGGCGTCGCCTCGCTCGGGGCGCTCGGCGTCCAGCGCGCTGCCGAGGAGAGCGACCTCCTGCTCATCGCCGGGCACGACGGCGACGTGCTCGGCCACCTGCTCTGGGCCCTTGCCTGCGTCTGCGGCGTCGTGCTGGGCGTGGCCGCGTTCTGGTTCCTCGTCGTCGGGTACGAGTGGTTCACCGCCACGCTCGCGGCGATCGTCCTGGGTGCGGCGGTCCTGGCCGCGTGCGGCGGCGTGCTGGTGAACGCCTTGTTCGCGCTCCTCAGCTCGGGGTCGGACTTTGTCCTGCTCGACGAGCTGGACCGCCCCGCCGGCGAGCAGATCCTCGTCGAGGAGGCCACTGGCTTCGGCGGCGTCTTCTGGCACGTCTATCAGGGCGGCCCGGTCCGCTACACGGAGATCACGGACTCGCTCGACCCAGGACCGGAATGCGAATGGCTGACCGGCTCCTTAGGGACGACCCCGTTCGCGGAGGGCGACTACACCCTCACGAGCGACGCGCAGGGGCGCGACGTGCTGAGCTTCACCGTCGACCGGCCGTACTGCGACAACGACGGCACGTACGAGCTGGTGCTCCCCTGAACCTGGCTGTGGCTGTGGCTGTGGCACTGGCTGTGGCACTGGCTGTGGCACTGGCACAGGCACAGGCACTGGCTGTAGCTGGCCCTGGCCCTGGCCCTGGCCCTGGCCCAACCTGGCTGGCGCGGGTCAACTGACTTCGGTCGATTGCGTCGAGACCGGTCGGTTGATTGACCGGTCTCAGAGCAACCGACCGAAGTCAGTTTGGGCCCGCACCCGGGCTGCACTGGTCGGGTCCGTCAGCGGCCCCCGCGGCCGCCGCCCGCCAGCGGAAGGGCCGTGCGGGACGAGAACGCGACGACCGCCAGGCACAGCAGCGCCGCGACGGTCCCGAAGCCGAACATCTGCCCGTACGACCACGTGGCGCGCAGCCAGGAGAGCGCCATCGGCACGAAGAACCCGAGGTACGTCAGCGAGTAGAAGACGGCGGTCAGGCCCGCGAGCTGGCCCGGCCCGGCGATGCGCGCCACCTCGGTCAGCCCGGACACGAGGCCGAGCCCGTAGCCCGTGCCCAGCACCACGGCGGCGAGCACACCGAGCAGCAGCGTCGGCGACGTCGCCGCCCACGCCGCGAGCGCCATCCCCGCCGCGACGATGCTCAGCGCCACGATCGAGGAGCGGGCCGACGCCGGGGTGTCGATCCGGCGGGCCACGGCCTGCATGGCGATGCCGCAGCCGAGGGAGAGCACGGTGAGCATCCCGGCGAACGCGATAGGGATGTCGCCGGCGTGCTCGGAGAGCAGCGCGGGCAGCACCGCGTAGGCGCACCCGCCGCAGCCGAACACCCAGGGGGCGAGCGGCACCACGACGCGCAGGAACCGCTTGTGCCCGACGGCGGCGAACCGCAGGTCGTGGCGCAGCGGCCCGCGCTCGGCGCGCTGCCGGCCGGGGTTGGTCTCGGGCACGCGCAGCAGCCAGGCGCCCGCGACCAGGGCACCCGCCGCGTGCACCACGTAGGCCAGGTGCGTGGGCCAGGGACCGAACTGGGCGAGCATCGCGGCGGCTCCCGCGCCGGCGAGGAACCCCGTGGTCAGCGACAGCGAGCCACGCCGGGGGCCTGCCGCGCGGTTTCCGGAGCGGGCGCTGAGCTCGGTGATCCAGGTGCTGCCCACCGCCATCGCCAGCCCCAGCGCGACGCCGCACAGCACCCGGCCGATCGCGAGCACCAGCGGGCTCGTCGGGTCCAGGGCCAGCACCAGCGAGCCCAGGGCACCGACCGGCGCGGCGGGCAGCAGCAGCGGACGCCGGCCGTGCCGGTCCGACAGCGGCCCGCCCAGCAGCAGCGCCGGGACGATGCCGAACACGTACGCCGCCAGGAGCGCGTCGACCATGACGTCGCCGATGTGCCCCTGCTCGCGGTACATCACCAGCAGCGGCGTGAACTCATTGCCACCCCACGCGACGGCCAGCAGCACGGCCGCGACGGGCCACCAGGTGCGCGGTCCCACGGGGAGCCGTTCGGCGGCAGGCGCGTCCCCGGGGTGCGTTGGTGGCATGACCACATCCTCCGCACCAGATGCCCGGGCGAACAACCTGCGCGGCTGTGAGGGTGCGCACAGGGGGCGCCCGCAGGTGCCGGTCCGGGCAGAGCGCGCCCGCTCTCGGGTCGGGCCAAGCCCAGCCGTCACCGGGGAGCCACCAAGGACAACGCAGCGGGGAGGGTAACGGAGAGGTAGCAGTGCTACCTCTCCGTTACCCC
>NZ_JBHVEG010000326.1:0-2549 GCF_042802395.1 Promicromonospora sp. NPDC057488 | reverse complement strand
GGGCGGTGGGTTTATGTTCTGGTGTTCGGCAACTCGAGCTGCCGACCACCTGACGTTCTACCGACCACCCGGATCCCGGGCGTCAGCCCGGGCGTGCCACAGCCCGGGCGTGCCACAGCCCGGGCGTGCCACAGCTCGCCCGACCTCAGCCGCCCGAGCCTCAGCCACCCGAGCCGCAGCCACCCAGGGCCTCAGCCCTGGGCGAGCAGCTCCAGCGTGTCGATCACGCGGTTGGAGAAGCCCCACTCGTTGTCGTACCAGGCGACGACCTTGACGTGCTTGCCGTCGACCCGGACAAGGGCGGAGTCGAAGATCGCCGAGGCGGCCTCACCGGTGATGTCGCTGGAGACCAGCGGCTCGTCGGAGTAGTCGAGGATGCCTTTCAGCGCCCCGTCGGCCGCGGTGCGGTACGCCGCCAGGACCTCCTCGCGGGTGACCTCGCGCTCGACCGTGGTGTTCAGCTCCACGACGGAGCCCACCGGCACCGGTACGCGGATCGAGTCGCCCGACAGCTTGCCGTTCAGGTTGGGCAGCACCAGGCCGATCGCCTTGGCGGCGCCCGTCGTGGTCGGCACGATGTTGACGCCGGCGGCGCGGGCCCGGCGCGGGTCGCGGTGCGGCCCGTCCTGAAGGTTCTGCTCCTGCGTGTAGGCGTGCACGGTGGTCATGAACCCGTGCTCGATGCCGGCCAGGTCGTCCAGCACGGAGGCCAGCGGCGCCAGGGCGTTCGTCGTGCACGACGCGTTGGAGACGATCACGTGCTCCGCGGGGTCGTACGCGTCGGTGTTCACGCCGTAGGCGAGCGTCACGTCGGCCCCTGCCGCGGGGGCGCTGACCAGCACCTTCCGGGCGCCGGCGTCGAGGTGCGCGCGGGCGGCGTCGGCGGAGGTGAAGCGGCCGGTGGACTCCAGCACGAGGTCCACGCCGAGCTCCGCCCACGGCAGCTTGCCGGGCTCGCGCTCGGCGAGCACCTTGATGCGGTGGCCGTCGACGACGAGCTCGTCGCCGTCGACCTCGACCGGACGGCCCAGGCGGCCGAGCGCGCTGTCGAACTTGAGCAGCTGGGCGAGGGCGTCCGGGGCGGTGAGGTCGTTGATCGCGACCACCTCGAGCTTGCTGTCGCGCTCGAGCAGCGCGCGCAGGGTGTTGCGTCCGATCCGGCCGAAGCCGTTGATGGCGATGCGGGTCATCGGTTTCCTTTCGTCAGCGACCATGCTGCGCGCCTCGGCGTCGGGCCGAAAGCGGCTGGAAGGCCACTGTCCGCAAGGATCTCGCCAGAGGTTTAGCCACCGGTCGCAAGGATCTCGCCAGCCCTCTGCGACAGCCTGCAGTGGATCACCCCGACGGGTGGTGCCCCCTCCCGAGGGACGACGCCGCGACCTCCGCGATCCAGCGCCGCTGCGCCCGCGTCTCCACCGCGCGCCGGTGGTAGTTCGCGCGCACCCACGCCACGGCGTCGTCGGGTGACACGCCGCTCATGATCGCGAGCACCGAGAGCGCCGTGCCCGTGCGGCCCACCCCGCCGCCGCAGGCGATCTCGACCCGCTCCACCTCCGCCCGTGTGTGTGCCTCCCGCAGCGCGGCCAGGGCCTGCTCGGTCGAGTCGGGCAGCCGGAAGTCGCGCCAGCGCACCCACCGGTACTCCCGGCCGGGCACGGCCGGGTCCCGGCCCCGCAGGTAGACCGCGAAGTCGGGCAGCGGTACCTCGCCGCGCGGACGGCGCAGCCCCGTTCCCCGCACACGCCGCCCGTCGGGAAGCTCGACGACACCGCCGTCGGCCAGGTTCCAGTGATCCATCGCTCCAGCCTAGGGAGGCGGGCGGCGATGAGTAATGGGGCATTCCGCAGTCGGACGGTGAGGAGAACCGGAAAAAGGAGCCTGAGATGAGCAAGGTGATCACACACATGACGATGTCCCTGGACGGGTTCATCGCCGACCCGAACGACGGCATCGACGACATCTTCGACTGGTACGCGGTCGGGCCGGTCAGCGTGCCCAGCGCCAACGAGGGCGTGTCGCTCTCGGTCGACGAGGCCAGCGCCGAGATGCTGCGCGACCTCACCGAGGGCACCGGCGCGCTCGTGTCCGGCCGGCGCCTGTTCGACATCACCGACGGCTGGGGCGACAGCCATCCCGTGGGCGCCCCGGTCGTCGTCGTCACCCACCACGCCCCGGAGAACGCTGACCGCTGGCCGCGGACCACGTTCGTGGGCGACGTCGGCGAGGCCGTCGCCAAGGCCCGCGAGATCGCCGGGGACAAGGACGTCACCATCGCGAGCGCGAACGTGGCCCAGCAGGCGCTCGCGCTCGGCCTGGTCGACGACGTCTGCGTCAGCCTGGCCCCGGTGCTGCTCGGCGCGGGCATCCCGTACTTCGCCGATCTGGGCCGGCACCTGCTCCTGGAGGACCCGGAGGTGGTCCAGGGCAAGCGCGCCCTGCACCTGCGCTACGCCGTGCGGCGCTGAGCGGCGTCGGACCCGGACTGGCGACTTCGGTCGGTTGTCGTGAGACCGGTCGTTCGACCGACCGGTCTCAAGACAACCGACCGA
>NZ_JBHVEG010000325.1:0-2685 GCF_042802395.1 Promicromonospora sp. NPDC057488 | reverse complement strand
ACCCCGGGGTGCCGACCACCTGACGTTCTACCGATCACGCTTATCACGCCGCGGCAGGGAGCCAGGTGCGGGCGGCCGTGACCAGGGCCGTGACGCCGTTGCGCAGGGTCGGGTCCGGGACCGGGGCGTAGTGCGGGGAGTGGTTGGACGGCACGGTCAGGAGTGCCGGGTCGCTCATGTCGCCGGTCGTGAACAGGCCCGGGTCGGTGCCGCCGAGCAGCCAGTACGACAGGGGCGCGCCCGCGCTCGTCGCCAGGATGCCCACGTCCTCGCTCCCTGCCCCCGCGCCGGGATCGAGCAGGTTCTCGGGGCCGAGCCACGAGCCGAAGGCGGCGAACGTCCTGGCCAGCGCGGCGTCGTCGTTGACGACGACGGGGAAACGCTCGATCGGGGTGATCGTGGGCTCCTCGGGCGCGCCGGCGGCGACCGCCTCGCCGCGCACGATGCGTTCGACGGCGTCGAGGATCCGCTGCCGCACCGCTTCGTCGTAGCTGCGGATGTTGAGCTGCAGCTCGGCCTCGCCGGGGATGACGTTGGCCGCGTCGCCGGCGTGGATCGAGCCCACGGTGAGCACGGCGGTGGCCGTGCTCGGGATCTCGCGGGACACGACCGTCTGCAGGCGCAGCACCGTCTCCGCCGCCATCACGATCGGGTCGACCGACGCCTGGGGCATGGAGCCGTGCGCACCGCGGCCGGCGAGCCGGACCCGGAGCGAGTCGGAGCCCGCGTACGACGCGCCGGGGTGCCCCGCGATCTTGCCCGCCGGCAGCGGCGCCACGTGCTGGCCGAGCACGACGTCGGGGGTCGGGAAGCGGTCGTAGAGGCCGTCGTCGACCAGCGCCTGGGCGCCCTGGCCCAGCTCCTCCGCGGGCTGGAACACCACCAGCAGGGTGCCGGCCCAGCTCTCGCGAGCGCGTGCCAGCACGTCGGCCGCGCCGAGGAGGCACGTGGTGTGCAGGTCGTGCCCGCAGGCGTGGTCGACCGGGACCGCCTTCCCGGCCGCGTCCGTCGCCGTCGCGGTGCTGGCGTAGTCCAGGCCGGTCTCCTCCCGGACCGGCAGGGCGTCCATGTCGGCACGGAGCAGCGCCGTCGGGCCGGACCCGTTCCGCAGGACGCCGACCACGCCGGTCTTGGCGACGCCCGTCGTCACCTCGAACCCGGACGCCGTGAGCCGGTCAGCGACGATCCGCGCGGTGCGCTGCTCCTGGAAGCCGAGCTCGGGATGTCGGTGCAGGTCCTGGTACAGGTCCGTGAGCGCCGGGTCGAACGGGACGTCGTGAGATGGGGTCATGGCAGTCCTCCGTCGTCCGTCCCCACGCTAGGCGCGGCCCGGATGCCCCGCGCGGCGGGGGGCGGGCTGCACCCTGATGAGCCACTCGGCGACCACGAGCGCGCCGGACACGGCAGTATGACCTCATGTCCGACGCCCCCGTCACCCTGAGCCAGGTCGCCCGCGAGGCCGGCGTCTCGCTCGCCACGGCGTCCCGCGCGATCAACGGGAGCGCCACCCGCAGCGTCCGCGAGGACCTGCGCGAGCGCGTCCTGGAGGCCGCGCGCCGCCTCGCCTACTCGCCCGACCCCAGCGCGCAGGCCATGGCCCGCGGCCGCACCACCGCGCTCGGGCTCGTGGTGCACGACATCGCCGACCCGTACTTCTCCACGATCGCCGCCGGTGTGGCACGGGCGGCGGAGCGCGCGGGCCTCATCGTGACGCTCGCGTCGACCGAGCACAGCTCGGCGCGTGAGCTCGCCTTCGTCGAGCTGGCGCGGCGGCAACGGTCGCGCGCGATCATCCTGGCGGGCGGGCGGCTGGAGCCGGAGGGGGCCGGCGGGTCGGACGGCGGGTCCGGCGCGGATGCGCCGGGGGCCGCTGGTGTCTCGCAGACCGCTACGTCTGCTGCGGACGACGCCGGCCCGGCGTCGGAGCCCGGCGCACTCGAGGCCGCGCTGAACGCTTTCCAGGAGGCGGGCGGTGGCGTCGCGCTGGTCGGACAGGCGATCGGCGGCCTGCCGGTCGTGGAGATCGCGAACGCCGACGGCGCCGCCGACCTCGCCCGGGCGCTGCACGAGCACGGCTACCGCCGGTTCGCCGTGCTCGCCGGCCCGGACGGACACCGCACGGCGGCGGACCGGACGGCAGGCTTCACCGCGGCCCTCGCGGAGCTCGGCAGCCCCGTCGCACCCGACGACGTCCTGACCTGCCCGTTCACCCGGGACGGCGGGTACACCGCGATGCGCGACCTGATCGAGCGGGCCGACGGCGCGACACCGGGCGAGAGCACGGGTCGGCTGCCGGAGCTCGTCTTCGCCGTCAACGACGTCATGGCGGTTGGCGCGATGGCCGCCGTCCGCGACGCGGGCCTGAGCGTGCCCGACGACGTCGCCGTGGCCGGGTTCGACGACATCCACACCCTGCGCGACGTCTCCCCCGGGCTGACGACGGTGCGCATCCCGCTGGCCGAGGTCGGCGAGCTGGCGACCGAGCTCGCGCTCGGCCGCGGCGAGCAGAAGCGCACGGCGGTGCGCGGCGAGGTGGTCCTGCGCGACTCGACGCCCCGTCGGCCGGCCGAGGGCGCCTGAGGTCGGCACTCCCCTGCGCCGCACCGCGTGACGTCGGTACTCCCCTGCTCCGCAACTCCTGATGTCGGCACTTTGCATCGAGGTCGGCACAGGCCTGTGCCGACC
>NZ_JBHVEG010000324.1:0-2825 GCF_042802395.1 Promicromonospora sp. NPDC057488 | reverse complement strand
GCGTCGGTCTCCCGACGGGCACCCAGCGCCCGGCGACCTAGCCGAGGCGTTCGAACGTCGCCTCGAAGCCCGTGGTCCACTGCGTGTGCGTGGTCTCGTCGCAGGTGTACTTCAGCGGCTGGGACAGGCCCTCGGGCTGGTACGTGTCGCCGTTGCCGGCGAGCTCGCGCGTGACCTCGGCGTCGTCGAAGTCGACCGTCTCGAAGGTGAGCCGCCCGCCCTTGGTCGAGACCGTGTACGTGGCCGTGCCGCTCCAGGTCTCGACGTACTCCCCGGCGGGCAGGTCGGCGCGCAGCGGCTCGGCGTCGTCGAACTCGACCACCTGGGTGCCGTCGGGCCGGAACTCGACCACGCGCCCGTTCCAGCCCGTGGTCGGGTAGGTCTCGCCCTGGGCCGAGATCTCCGTGGCCAGGTCGGTCTGCTCCCAGCGGCCCACCAGGCACTCGTCGATGACCGACGGCGGCTCCGCTGACGCCGAAGCCGACTTGGACGGTTCGGCCGAGGCGCCGGCCGGCGCGGACGCGGACGGCGACCCCGACGGCGTCGGGCCGGCCTCCGCCCCGCCGGAGCGCAGGCCGAGCACGGCCGCCGTGGTGCCGCCGCCGACGATCACCACGACCGCGGCCGCGACCAGCCAGGTGATCGGCCTGGTCAGCAGGCCGCGCCGGGGCGCCGCCGGCTCGGGCTCGGGCTCCGGGGCGGGCATGGCGGGGAGTGCCTTGACCACGGTCTCGTCGTCGCGCAGCGCGGTCGCGTCGTCGTCCGGGTCGACGGCGCCCGCGCCGCCTGCCACGGCCGGGAGGATCTTCGCGGGTCCCGTCCGCCGGTCGGCGGGCACGTCGTTGAGGAAGTCGAGCACCTCCGGCAGGTCCGGCCGGGCCTCGGGGTCCTTGGACAGGCAGGCCTGCACCAGCGGGAGCAGCCAGTCCGGGCACCCGGTCAGGTCGGGTTCCTCGTGCACCACGCGGTAGTAGACGACGGTGGTGTCGCCCTCGCCGAACGCGCGCTGCCCGGTCGCGGCGTACAGGGCGACGGCGCCCAGCGCCCAGACGTCAGCGGCCGGCGTCGCGAGGCTGCCGCGCACCTGCTCGGGCGCCATGAACGCGGGCGTGCCGACCTTGAGGCCGGTGCGGGTCAGCGACGTCGAGTCGGACCCCTGGGCGATGCCGAAGTCGATGACGAACGGGCCGTCCGCGCCGAGCAGGATGTTCGACGGCTTGAGGTCGCGGTGCACGATGCCGGCCTGGTGCACGGCGCGCAGCGCCTCGGCGACGCCCGCCAGCATGCGGCGCACGTCGGCCTCGGGCAGCGGGCCCTGGGTCCGGACGACGGCGGACAGCGCCGGGCCCTCCACGTATTCGACGGCCAGCCAGGGCTGCTCGCCGTCCGGGTCGGCGTCGATCAGGGTGGCCAGGAACCGGCCGCGCACCTTCATCGCGGCCGCCGCCTCGCGGCGGAACCGCGTGCGGAACTCCGGGTCCTGGACGTGCTCGCGCAGGATCGCCTTGAGGGCGAGCCTGCGTCCGGTGCGGGTCTCCGCGAGATAGACAGCCCCCATGCCGCCCGCCCCGATCCGGCCGAGAAGCTGGTAACCGCCCAGCTCCTGCGGGTCGCCGGGCTCGAGCGGCTGGATCTGCGGGGCTGCCCCTGAGCCTGGCGCGATCATGGAGCGAAACATACCGGATTTCCTTGAATTCACCCGATATTTCGGTCATGGTGATTCGCGTTCCCGAAGGAAATTACACACGCAGGGGGAGAACCATGAAGCGAAAGCTGGTGAGCCGCGCGCTGCCGTCCGTGCTCGTGGCGGGCGGTCTGCTCGTTACGGGCGCCGTGTCCGCGACCGCGGCCGACGACGCGCCGTCGAGCGTCGAGCAGCCGGCCGGCGGCCTGGGCGACGTGCTGTCGGGCACGGTCGACGCCGTCGTCGGCAAGGGCGGCGCGGTGGACAGCACGCTGGGCCAGGTGACCGACACCGTCGAGCAGGTGACGAAGAAGGAGGGCGCCGTCGACGACACGGTCAAGGGCGTCACGGGCGCCGTCGACGCGGTGGCCGGCAAGGACGGCGCCGTCGACGACGTGGTGCGCGGCGTGACCGGCGGTGAGGCCAAGGCGCCGACCGCGAAGGGCGGCCCCGTGGACGACGTCGTGCGCGGCGTGTCCGGCGTGGTCACCTCGGTGGCCGGCGAGGACGGCGCCGTCGACGACGTGCTCGGTGCGGACGAGCCCGAGCGCGGCCTGACCGACAACCTGCCGAACGAGATCATCGACGACGTGGGCTCGATCGGCGAGAACCTGGGCCGCGGCGACGTGCCCGGCACCATCGGCGCGGTGACCGGCGAGAACGGCGTCGTCGACGACCTGCTCGAGAGCCCGGTGCACGGCGGCCCCGGTGGCGGCGACCCGGGTGACGGCGGTCCCGGCGGTCCTGGTGGGCCTGGTGATGGGCCGGGCTCGGGCGACGGTTCGGGCACGATCCCCGTGTCCAACCTGCCCGGTCTGGGTACCGGCGTCGACACGGGCCTGCCCATCCAGTCGATCGGCGAGGCGCAGGCCCCGGGCGCGCTGGCGCAGACGGGCTTCCAGGTGGCCGGCGCTGCCGCGGTGGCGCTCGGCCTCACGGCCGTCGGCGCCGCGCTGGTCCGCGCGCGCCGCCGGATGCTGGAGACGCAGGACTGAGGTCCTGTGGGCAACGCCGGTCGGCAGTTTGCCCCGCGGACTCGGTAGTCGGCATCGAGATCGGCTCAGGCCTGTGCCGATCTCGAAGCCCACATCCGAGCACCCGGCCGGGGCGCCCCCCCCCGCCGGGGCGGCCGTGGCGGCCG
>NZ_JBHVEG010000323.1:0-2880 GCF_042802395.1 Promicromonospora sp. NPDC057488 | reverse complement strand
GTGTCTGCCGGGGGCGCTGCCCGCGGTCAGGCGCTGACCGGGGTGTGCACCATCCCGAACTCGTTGCGGCGACGCAGCTCGAACCCGAGGCTCTCGTAGAGCCGGATGGCGTTCGTGTTGCTCGCCGCGGCGTGCATCATCGCTCGGGCGCCGCGCTCGCGGACGTGGTGCACGACGTCGAGCACGAGGCGCGAGGCCAGGCCCTGCCCGCGGAAGCGCTCGTCGGTTGCGACGGCGCTGATCTCGGTCCAGCCGGCCGGCCGTAGCCGCTCGCCCGCCATGGCCGCGAGCACGCCGTCGCGCCGGATGCCGACGTACCGGCCCATCTCGTAGGTCCGGGGCAGGAACGGCCCGGGCTTGGCGCGGGCCACGAGGTCCATCATCTCGGGCACGTCGGCCGCGCCCAGGACCGCGGCCTCGTCGTCGGGCCGGCCGACCAGGCGCTCGGTCTCGACGAGCTGCACGCCGCCGAACAGGTCGCCGCGCACCCAGCCCGCGGGGAGCTGGACGGACTCCGGCGGGGCGGGGAAGTCGGCGTCGTACCCGACCAGGTCGATGATCGCGGCCCAGACGCGGGGGTCGTCCCACGTGCGGACGGCGGCGAACGGCGACACGTCCACGGGGTAGCGGCGCACGAGGTCGCCGCCCTCGGCGAAGTGGGCGTGCTCCCCGCTGAGCGACGACCAGGCGGCGTCGTCGAGCACGGTGTAGTCGGGGGCTGTGGTGCGTGCCGCGTCGTCGGGCGCAGCGTCGGTCAGGAGGCTCACGTCATCACCAACTTTCCGGGGGCGACGAGCATTCCGTCGGCCCTGCCGAAGTCGGCAGTTTGCCCGGCGGACTCGGCAGTTGGCATCGAGATCGGCTCAGCCCTGTGCCGACCTCGATGCCAACTGCCGAAGTTCAGGGCGAACTGCCGAACGTCAAAGCGGCCCCCGCATCACCTTCGAGGCCCAAGTTTCTTCGCATTGGACGGCGCCAAAGAAGAGAAACTTAGGCCTCAAAGGGGATGGGCTCAGCCCAGTCCGGGTCCCGCGGCCGACGTCGGCGTGTGGGCCGGCGTGGCGTGAGCCGGAGCGGGCTGCGCCGGAGCGAGCTCGGCCGACGTCGCCTGCGCCGCCGCCGCGCGGGACGGCGCCGGTGCCCGGAAGATCGCGACGAGGTTGATCACCAGCGCGGCCGTGACCAGGCCGATCACGGGGACCAGGAGGTCGGCGCCCAGACGCGGCCCGGTCGCCAGCAGGTCCCAGCGCCCGACGGCGACGGCTCCGGCGAGCGCGGCCCACAGTGCCGTCTCCAGCGCGGGCAGCCACTCGCCGGCCCGCACGTGGAACCCGCTGGCCATCAGGGTCACTATCGCGAGGCCGGCGGCGGCGAGCGGCGTCGTCCACTCGAGGGTGCCCAGCAGCATCGGCAGGACGAGCGCGAACGGCGCGACGAGCTCCGCGACGCCGGTCACGACGACGATCGAGCGCGGCAGGTCGTCGAAGCCCGCCCACCGGTCGATGCCGCGGCCGGCGATCTTGGGCAGGGCCGCGAACAGGAAGAACAGGGCGAGGACGGCCTGCGCCGCCCACAGCGTGGTGGTGAGCATGATGCTCCTTCGGGTCCGTCGGACGGCGGGTTGCCGGCCGGTGCGGACAGGACGAACGGTCGTGCGCGAGTGTGACGCCGTCACATCGAGGGGTGGCCGATCGTCGTGCAGGCATGAGCGAACCAGGACGTGACCCCGGGCAGGACGCCGGCGAGCGCGCCGGGAAGAAGGCGGGAGCCGACGCCGCCCGCGTCACCGCCGCGTCACGCGCCGACCGTGCCTACCTGCTGGCCGTCGCGCGCCGCATCCTGGCCGACCCGGCCGAGGCCGAGGACGTGGTGCAGGACGCGTTCGCCCGCCTGGCGACCCAGGACGTCGGCGCGATCCGGGACCTGCGCGGCTGGCTCGTGGTTGCCGTGCGGCGGCTCGCGCTGGACCGGATCGGCTCGGCGCACCGCCGCCTGTCCGCCCCGCAGGACCCGACCGCGTGGGACTTCGGGGCCGCTGGCACGCCTGGCCCGGGTCCGGCGGCGTCCCCGGATCCGGCGGACCGCGTGACCCTGGACGACGAGATCCGGGGCGCGCTGTCCGTCGTGCTCGACCGGCTGACGGCGGGGGAGCGCGCCGCGTTCCTGCTGCACGACGTGTTCGGGATCCCCTTCGAGAGCGTCGCGGAGACCGTCGGCCGCACCCCGGCCGCGTGCCGCCAGCTCGCCAGCCGGGCCCGGCGAGCGGTCCGGGCATCGCGGCCGACGGCGGCCTCCGGCCCGTCACCGACCGCACCGCCCGGACCGCGCGCCGACCCCCAGCTGCAGCGCGTCACGGACACCTTCATCGCGGCGTGCGCCGGGGGAGACCTCGCGGCCCTGGTGCGGATCCTGCATCCCGAGGTCTCGGGCTGGGCGACGCTGCGCGGCGTGCGCGTCGGGTTCGACGTCGGCGCCGAGCGGGTCGCCGCCGGGTCCCTTCGCTACCTGGGTCCGACGTCGGGCTGGACCCTCGCCCCGCTGCTCCTGGACGACGGGATGGCGCTCGTCGCGACGCGCGACGGCGCGCCGGTCGCGCTGATCCGGGTGCTCGTCGCGGACGGCCTGATCACCGCGATCCGCACGGTGCTGCTGCCCTGACGACAACCAGCCGCGGAACGAGACGCCGAGCTCGCCCCGGATCCGGGCGGCGCGCCCCCATCACCTTTGAGGCCTAAGTTTCTCCTCTTTGGCGCCGTCCAAAGCGAAGAAACTTAGGCCTCAAAGGTGATGGGCTCAGTGCCGTCGGGCGCCATCGCAAGCCGGTCGGCAGTTTGCCGCACAGACTCGGCAGTTGGCATCGAGATCGGCCCAGGCCTGGAC
>NZ_JBHVEG010000322.1:0-2925 GCF_042802395.1 Promicromonospora sp. NPDC057488 | reverse complement strand
TCCCCGAGCAGGGGGCGCGGCCTCCGGCCTGCTGCGGGCCGCTCCCGGCCGCGGTCAGCGCACGGTCAGACCACCGTGTAGTCCACGTCGATCGAGAAGATCTCCCGGTCCCCGGACCGGATGGTCCCGGTGAACGCCTGGGGGTGCCGGTCGGGCTCGGTGGGTGCCGACGGCTCGACGTCCACCGTGCAGGTCTCCCCGGCGGCGGCCAGGTTGTCCGCCCGCAGCCGGAACAGCCCCGGCTGCCAGCGGGCGTCGGGACCCGCCGCCGCCTCCAGCACGTGGTCGAACAGCGCGAACGCCGCGTACCCGGCCACGGACACCGGCAGCGCCGGGAAGCCGTCGAAGTGCCCCCGGCACATCGCCGCCTCCACGGCGAGCTTCGCCGTGGCGCTGTGCGCGTCGGCAGCGACGTCGACCAGCGGAGCCGGCGCGGCGTACGGGTTGGCCGGCTCCGTGGCGTCGGGGGCGCGGGCCGGACCCATCATGCGCCGGAACACCGGGACGGACATGACCAGGTACTCCACGTCCATCTGGGCCACGAGGTTGCCCTGGGGGTCGCGGAGCTCGGTCTGGGCCTCCGCCCGGTTGCGGCCGGTCATCTGGGCGCTCGCGGTCCCGATGAGCCTGGTCGGTGAGCCCGCGCGCGGGAACATGCGCCCGACGCCGCGGTGCGCGAGGTAGTAGTGCCGCTTGGTGCTGGGGTTGGCCGTGGCCGCGGCGCACAGGCCGAGGATGGCGAGGTGCCGGCCCGCCTCCGCGATCCCGACGACGGGGGCCTGTCGTCCCGTGGGGGACTGGACAGGGACGGTGGCGCTCGTCAGCCCTGGTTCCGGGCTGAGCAGGTCGCCAAGTGCGTAGTAGGGCGGCGTCACGCAGATGCGCGGGCCGATCTCACCGTAGCCAACCGTGCTGTCGACAGAGGTCATGCGGTGCCTCCCCGAACGGTAACCAACAGAGTCCGAACAGGCATCATGTGCACCAAGCAGCGCGTCACGCCATGGTTCGAACGTGACTATCAGGTAAAAACCTCTGCATGAATTGTAATGGGGTGAAGTTTTGCGACTTGTCTAGTCCGCGAAACCACCGATCACGACGTTCCACTGCTGCACGCCGCGCTCGCCGATGACGCCCGCGTGCGCGAACGGGTCCGCGTCCAGGGCGGCCAGCGCGGCCTCGGCGGACTCCGCCTCCACGACCAGCAGGGCCCGGGACCCGTCGTCGAGGGGACCCGAGGCGCGGACGACGCCGTCCGCGTTCAGCCGCCGCAGGAAGTCCCGGTGGCTGGGCCGGACCTCGTCGCGGGTCGCGACGTCGTCGGTGTAGGTGTAGCTCACGGCGTAGGTGCTCATGGGCGCAGCCTGCCATCCGGTTCGGCGAGCCGGTTAATTCTTGATGAAGACGCTCGTCACGGACCCGCCCGCACCCCACACTCTGTGCATGGACGCACGTGAGAACCACTTCGACCTCGTCGTGATCGGCTCCGGCCCCGGAGGCCAGAAGGCCGCGATCGGCGCCGCCAAGCTCGGCAGGCGGGTGGCGGTGGTGGAACGGCGCGACCAGGTCGGCGGCGTGAGCCTGCACACCGGCACCATCCCGTCCAAGACCCTGCGCGAGGCGGTGCTCTACCTGACCGGCCTGCAGATGCGCGACGTCTACGGCTCCAGCTACCGGGTCAAGGAACACATCACGGTGCCCGACCTCCTGGCCCGCCTCCAGCACGTCATCGGGCGAGAGATCGAGATCGTGCGCAACCAGCTCGCCCGCAACCACGTCGAGACCGTCGTGGGCAGCGCCCGGTTCACCGGGCCGCACGACATCGAGGTGGCCGACGCCGAGGGCGACGTCGTCCGGCGGCTGACCGCCGACAAGGTGGTCGTCGCCGTCGGCACCGCGCCCGCGCGCCCCGCGAACATCGCGTTCGACGGCGTCCGCGTGGTCGACTCCGACGGCATCCTCGACGTCAGCGAGGTGCCCCGGACCATGGTCGTGGTCGGCGCCGGCGTGATCGGCATCGAGTACGCCTCCCTCTTCGCCGCGCTCGGCACCCGGGTCACCGTGGTCGAGGCGCGCGACAAGATCCTCGACTTCTGCGACTCCGAGGTCGTCGAGGCGCTCAAGTTCCAGCTCCGCGACCTCTCCGTCACGTTCCGGCTGGGGGAGAAGGTCGAGTCGGTCACCGCGGGGGAGAACGGCACCGTCACGACGCTGGCCTCCGGCAAGCGGGTCCCCGCCGACTGCGTCCTGTACTCCGCCGGCCGGCAGGGGTGCACCGACGGCCTCGACCTCGCCGCCGCCGGGCTGGAGGCCGACCGCCGCGGTCGGCTCCAGGTGGACAAGCAGTTCCGGACCGACGTCGAGCACATCTACGCCGTCGGCGACGTCATCGGGTTCCCTGCGCTCGCGGCGACGTCGCAGGAGCAGGGGCGGCTCGCGGCGTACCACGCGTTCGGCGAGCCGGTCTCCTCCGTGCTGGAGCTCCAGCCCATCGGGATCTACACGATCCCGGAGATCTCCTACTGCGGGGACACCGAGGACCAGCTCACCACCGCGGGCGTGCCGTACGAGGTGGGGGTGGCGCGCTACCGCGAGCTGGCGCGCGGGCAGATCGTGGGCGACTCCTACGGGATGCTCAAGCTGCTGGTCTCGACCGAGGACCGCCGCGTGCTGGGCGTGCACGTGTTCGGGACCGGTGCCACGGAGATCATCCATATCGGGCAGGCGATCATGACCACGGGCGGCACCGTGGACCACCTGGTCGACACGGTCTTCAACTACCCGACGCTGGCGGAGGCGTACAAGGTCGCGGCCCTGGACGCCACGAACAAGATGCGCGACGTGGAGCGGTTCGGGCTCTGACCCGGCCGCCGTCGGCGCGGGCTCCGGCCCGGCGCACGAGGGCGCCCGCCCACCGTGCGGTGGACC
>NZ_JBHVEG010000321.1:0-2928 GCF_042802395.1 Promicromonospora sp. NPDC057488 | reverse complement strand
GGTCACCCGGGTGACCTGAGCGTCTGACACGTCGGGGTCGGGGGTGCGGCGCAGGCGCAGCGCGACCAGCCCCGCGCCGACCACCACGACCACGTTGGCCAGCACCAGCAGGCGGTAGTCGACGAACGCGAGCAGCCCCGCGCCGAGGGCGGTCACCACTGTGCCCGGCAGGTTGCCGACCAGGTGCCCGGCGGCGGCGACCCGGCCCTGGAGCCGTTCGGGCGTCCGGACCTGGCGCTCGGTGACCCACGCTATGACCGCGGACGTCACCCCGAAGCCGAGCAGCGCCTGAGCCGCGATCGCGGGGACCACCCAGCTGAACATGAGCGGCACCAGCGCCACGCCCGAGGCGATGATCCCCACCGCGTAGATCCGCGGCCGGCCGTACCGCAGCATGAGGCGCGGCGTGACCGCTCCGGCGACGAACCCGGTCACGCCCTGGAGCACCGTCACCGGGCCGAGCCAGGCCGCGGGCAGCCCCAGCCCGTCGAGCACGGCGAAGGAGACGGCGTTCACGAGACCGACCGACCCGAACACGATCAGGGCGTTCCAGGTCATCCCGCCGAGCGGCTGGGTGCCGAACAGGTGCCGGAACCCGGCCGTCGTCGCGGCCAGGTACGACTCGCCCGGCTCACCCTCGAACCGCGACTCGGCGACCCGCACCAGCAGGAACACGACGGCGGCCCCCACGAACCCGCCGACGGCCACCGCGACCAGCGGCACCACGCCCACCAGGGCGTAGACCGCGGCGCCGACCAGCGGCAGGGCCACACGGAACACCTGGTCGATCATCGAGAGGCGCCCGTTGGCGTGCCCCAGGGCCTCGTTCGGCACGAGGTCCTTGAGCAGGCCCGACTGGCAGGCGCCCGTCACGTACGCGACCCCCGAGTAGACCAGCGTGGCCGCGAAGACGATCCAGACCTGGTCCGGCCGGGTCACCCAGAACAGCGGCACCAGCCCGAGCGCGCCCACCACGTAGGCGACCACGAGCATGCGCCGCCGGGAGACCCGGTCCGCGAGGTAGCCCAGGAACGGCGAGGCGAGCGCGGGCAGGCCCAGCAGGGCGAACGTCAGGCCGCCGAGCGCGGCGCTGCCGGTCAGGTCCGCGACCCAGACCGCCATGAGCAGCGTGAGCAGCGAGTCCGCCACGTTCGCGAGCGTCCAGCCCACCACGAGGGTCCGGAAGAGCGGGGTCCGCAGGTGCCGGGCGGGGTCGGCAGGCTCCGGCCGCGGGGGCTCCGCGGCGTCGCCCGGAACCCGCTGCCCGACGGCGACCGGGTCGCCCTGGGCGGCGTCGTCGCCGGCCGCCGGTGGCTTGGTGGTGGTCATGCGTCCTCGCCCTCCGGCTCCGGGATCTCGGCCCAGACCGCGCCGAACAGGTGCGAGCGGCGCGCGCCCTCCGGCCGCTTGTCCGGGTCGACCGCGCGGCCGCGGAACGGTGCGGTGATCTCCTCCAGCCGCCGGGAGAGGTCGTCCAGCTCGTCGCGCGTCGCCCAGAACTCCTGGGCCGTCTGGGTGCTGGCGTACACCCAGGCCGGGTCGTCCCGGCCGGCGTCGGCGAGCCAGCGCTGCAGGGCGGCGAACTGCTCGGCCACGAACATGCTGCCGAACGCCTGCGCGGCGGGCCACGACTCCGGGTCGGCGATGTCGGGGCGCACGCTGAACCCCCTGCTCACGGCCCGCCACGGACGCTCCTTGCCGTGCGCCTCGGCCCGCTCGACGCGCCCGTACTTCTCGAGCTGGCGCAGGTGGAACGAGCAGCTCGCCACCGACTCCCCCGTGCGCTCGGCGCACTGGGTGGCGGTGAGCTCGACCCCGGGACGGAACAGGCCGAGCAGCCGGATGCGCAGCGGGTGCGTCATCGCCTTGATGGCGTCGGTCTGCGAGATGACGGCGTCCTCCGGCGGCGTCGGCCGCGTGAACCCCTGGACCTCTGGCTGCTTCTGCTCGGGCATGCGCCGAGCGTAGGACGCTAAAGAGAACTTGCGCAAGGAATCTTTAGCGACTTCGCCCGAATAAAGCCGTGCGCGGTACCGCCGTCTCCTGGGAGGCTCAGGGCACACCGCGGTGACGTCCGTCCGGTCCCATACCGGGCGGTGGACAGGGTCCGGCCAGACCCTCTGTCGGGAGACCGGCAATCCAGCGTCACGAAAGGCACTCACGTGCATACCGAGTACGACCTGGCGCAGACCCTTCACCGGGACCGCCTCCGGGACGCCGAGCAGAACCGGCGTTTCCGTCAGCTCCGCGAGGAGCAGAAGCGACGCAGGGCCGAGGCCCGCGCCGCACACCGGACCGACAACCGCGCACCGGCAGCCGCCCTGCGCGCGCGGTCCGCATGACCCGTACGGCGCCCGCCGGAGCTCCTCCGGCGACCGGCGCCGCCGACATCCCGAAGCAGAGCGTGTGCCTGGCACACGCTCTGCTTCGCTGTTTGTGCGGACAGGACCGCCCGGCAGGCCGCTGACCTGCGCCAGGGTGCTGCACGTCACCCCTGTCCGCCTTGCGCGGCATTTCCGGAATCTGGGATGATGTAACACGACGGAAACACTGAGGAGCACCAGCCGCGACCCGGCCGGAGCACGCCCGCTGCGACCGTCACCTCTCCCCACCCCTGGAAGGACCACGGACATGCATGCCCAGACCGCCTACTACATCGGCCGCGCACAGGTCGCCGAGATCGCCCGCCGCGCGGAGGTCGCCGGTGCCCAGGAGCGCGCTCTGCGGGAGCGCCCCGAGCGCCGCACGGCCAAGCGCACCAAGCGGCTCCGCCTGATCTGACCCGCCGGCCACCGGCCTGACGCGCACATCCTGGCCCTTCCCCGGACGACCACCGTCGTTCCGCGGAAGGGCCTTCGCGCACCCAGCCGACCTACACCCCCGACGACGTCGGCACCCTGCATCGAGGTCGGCACAGGCCTGTGCCGC
>NZ_JBHVEG010000320.1:0-3034 GCF_042802395.1 Promicromonospora sp. NPDC057488 | reverse complement strand
GGTGCCGGAGAGGGCGACGCGCGTTCGCGACCTGATCGCGGACGTCCCGAACTTTCCCTCTCCCGGTGTCCTCTTCAAGGACATCACGCCCCTCCTGGCCGACGCCGAGGGCCTGGCCGACGTCGTGGAGGCCTTCACGCGCCTCGCGCTGTCCGACGGCGTCGACGTCGTCGCCGGCATGGAGGCCCGCGGCTTCCTGCTCGGCGCGCCGGTGGCGCACGCGCTCGGCCGGGGCTTCCTGCCCCTGCGCAAGGCGGGCAAGCTGCCGCCGCCCACCCACAGCGTCTCCTACGACCTGGAGTACGGCTCGGCGGCCATCGAGCTGCGTGCGGGAACATTGACCCCCGGTGCGCGCGTTCTCATCATCGACGACGTTCTCGCCACGGGCGGTACCGCGGCGGCCGCAGCAGAGCTGGTGGAGAAGTGCGGTGGCGTGGTCTCGGGGCTCGCCTTCCTGATCGAGCTCGAGGCACTTCACGGCCGCGACAGGCTCCAGGGCCACAACGTCGATACTCTCCTGCGGGTGGACACCCCGTCCGGTCAATGATCGGGTCGGACGGCGCATAGAGGTCCAGGGCTAGACTGTCGACTCCGGGTTTCGTCCCGGGGAAGGAGGCGCGTACATGGCGGAGAACACGGTGTCACGCGCTCCGGTGCCCGAGAAGAACCCGCCGACCCCTCCGGGCGGCAACCGGATGCGCAACCGCCTCGTGCGCCTGGGTGTGCGCAGCATCGGCGGCGGCACTCCCGCGGCGATCGAGCCGCTGCTGCAGGCGATCCGCAGCAACCACCCGAAGGCCGACGTGGCCCTGATCGAGCGCGCCTACGTGGTGGCCGAGAAGGCCCACCGCGGGCAGATGCGCAAGAGCGGCGACCCGTACATCACGCACCCCGTCGCGGTCTCCACGATCCTGGCGGAGCTCGGGTTCGAGGGCACCACGATCGCGGCCGCGCTGCTGCACGACACGGTCGAGGACACGGATTACGCGCTGGACACGCTCGCCGCCGACTTCGGCGACGACGTCGCGCTGCTCGTCGACGGCGTCACCAAGCTGGACAAGGTCAAGTACGGCGACGCCGCGCAGGCCGAGACCGTGCGCAAGATGGTCGTCGCGATGGCCAAGGACATCCGCGTGCTGGTCATCAAGCTCGCCGACCGGCTGCACAACGCCCGCACCTGGAAGTACGTGCCGTCCAAGTCGGCGGAGCGCAAGGCGCGCGAGACCGTCGAGATCTACGCGCCGCTGGCCCACCGGCTGGGCATGAACACGATCAAGTGGGAGCTGGAGGACCTCTCCTTCCAGACCCTGTACCCCAAGGTGTACGACGAGATCGTGCACCTGGTGGCCGAGCGGGCGCCCGCGCGCGAGGAGTACCTCGGTGTGGTCAAGGGCCAGATCGAGTCGGACCTGCGCAGCGCGAAGATCAAGGCCACGGTCACGGGCCGGCCGAAGCACTACTACTCGATCTACCAGAAGATGATCGTGCGCGGTCACGACTTCGCGGAGATCTACGACCTCGTCGGCACGCGTGTCCTGGTGGACACGGTGCGCGACTGCTACGCGGCGCTCGGCGCCATGCACGCGCGGTGGAACCCGGTCCCCGGCCGGTTCAAGGACTACATCGCGATGCCGAAGTTCAACATGTACCAGTCGCTGCACACGACGGTGATCGGCCCGGGCGGCAAGCCCGTGGAGATCCAGATCCGGACGCACGACATGCACCGCCGCGCCGAGTACGGCGTCGCGGCGCACTGGAAGTACAAGGAGAAGACGCCGGCCGCGGGGGGCAACGACCCCAAGAACCAGGACATGGCCTGGCTGCGCCAGCTCGTGGACTGGCAGCGCGAGACCGCCGACCCGGCGGAGTTCCTCGACTCGCTGCGGTTCGAGATCGGCGGCGACGAGGTCTACGTCTTCACGCCGAAGGGCTCGGCCATGGCGCTGCCCGGCGGCGCCACACCGGTCGACTTCGCGTACGCGGTGCACACCGAGGTGGGGCACCGGACCATGGGCGCCCGCGTCAACGGCCGCCTGGTGCCGCTGGACTCGCCGCTGGAGAACGGCGACGTCGTCGACATCCTGACCTCCAAGTCGGAGACGGCGGGGCCGAGCCGCGACTGGCTCGGGTTCGTGAAGTCGCCGCGGGCGCGCAACAAGATCCGCCAGTGGTTCACCAAGGAGCGCCGCGAGGAGGCCGTCGAGACCGGCAAGGACTCGATCGCCAAGGCGATGCGCAAGCAGGGCCTGCCGATCCAGCGCCTCATGTCGCACGAGACCCTGGTCGGGGTCGCGGACGAGATGAACTACCAGGACGTGTCCGCGCTGTACGCGGCCGTCGGCGAGGGACAGATCTCCTCGGCCCACGTGGTCGACAAGCTGGTCAAGGCGCTCGGCGGGGCGGACGGCGCGGAGGAGGACGTCGCCGAGGCGGCCCGGCCGGGTGGCCTCACCGCCCGGCGCGTGCGGTCGGGCGACCCGGGCGTCATGCTCAAGGGCTCCGAGTCCGCGGACGTGTGGGTCAAGCTCGCCAAGTGCTGCACCCCGGTGCCGGGCGACGACATCGTGGGCTTCGTGACTCGCGGCCAGGGCGTGAGCGTGCACCGCACGGACTGCGTGAACCTGGACGGGCTGCGCAAGCAGCCGGAGCGCCTGGTCGAGGTCGAGTGGACGCAGGGCGCGAACACGATGTTCCTCGTGCAGATCCAGGTCGAGGCGCTGGACCGGTCCCGGCTCCTGTCGGACGTGACGCGCGTGCTGTCCGAGAACCACGTGAACATCCTGTCGGCCTTCGTCTCGACGTCGGACGACCGGCTCGCGGTCTCGCGGTTCATCTTCGAGATGGCCGAGCCCGCCCACCTCGCGACCGTCCTCTCGGCGGTCCGCAAGGTCGAGGGCGTGTTCGACGTGCACCGCATCACCGGCACCAAGCCGGTCGAGCGGCCGCAGCTCCCGGTCTGACCGGAACGCAGGTCGACTCCATCGCTGGCCGAGCCTGTCGCTGGTCGAGCTTGTCGAGACCCCGGGTCTCGACA
>NZ_JBHVEG010000319.1:0-3236 GCF_042802395.1 Promicromonospora sp. NPDC057488 | reverse complement strand
TGTCAGACGTACGGGTCACCCGGGTGACCTGTACGTCTGACACGGGCTCAGCAGTGAAGCGGACCGCCCTGCCGCGCACCGTCCTTGATCGCGAGCAGGTTTGCGCCCACGTAGGAGATGTCGTGCGTCCGGTCGAACTCGGTCGGGTAGTACGTGCGCAGCCCGCTGACCTGGAACCGCAGGTGCGAGCTGCCCGGGAACGCCCGCTCCCGCAGCGGGGCCTGGGTGAGGTACCAGAAGCTGTTCTGGTTCCAGAACGCCACGTGGGTCGGGTCCTGGAAGGCGCCGCGCCCGTCGGTGCTCGGCGTCGTCGTCAGGACCAGGCCGCCGTGCGCGAGGACCCGGTGGCACTCCGTGAAGAACGCGAGCCGGTCCGGCACCCGCTGCAGCAGCTCGGTCGCGACGATCACGCCCACCTCGCCGTCCCCGTAGGGCAGCACCGGGTCGCGCGCGTCGATCCCGAGGTCGTCCGCGCCGGCCACGAGCGTCCGGTCGGGCCACTGCGCGGTGTGCAGGTCGAGCGACGCCAGGCCGTTCCGCTTGGCCCAGGCCACGGCGAGCCCCGCGATGCCCCGGTGGTAGAGCCGCACCGTCTCCTGCTGGATCAGCTTGTTGATGCGCCCGTCGCGCTGCGTGTTGCGGTCGTGGATCCGCTGCAGGTAGAGGCAGGCGTCAACATGGTGGAAGTCGCCCACCTCGTAGAGCCGCATCATCAGGTCCTGGTCGTCGAGCACCTCGAGCGTGGCGTCGTACCCGCCCACCCGCTCGTACGCCGCGCGCCGGAACGCGCGCACATGGTTGGGCGCGTACCAGATGTACCCGACGTTGTGCGGGGTCGGCGCGAGCGCCCGACACCGGTTCACCAGCATCTGGTTCACGTTCGCGGGCGCGTACTCCCAGCCCATCGCGGGGTTGAAGGTGTCGAAGTTGGGCGAGCCGTCCGCGTTGATCTGCGCGAAGTCCGAGTACACCAGCACCGCCTCGCGGTGCCGGTCGAACGCGGCCACCACCTCGGCCAGGCAGCGCGGCGCCAGGACGTCGTCGTGGTCCAGCTCGAGCAGCACCTCACCGGTCGCGAGAGCGCACGCCTCGCGCTTGAGCGCGCCCACCAGGCCGGTCGCCGCCCCGCGCAGGACCCGGATGCGCGGGTCGGGCGACGGCAGCTCCCACACCGCGTCGCCGTTGAGCAGGACCACCCACTCCCAGTCCTGGTGGGTCTGCCCGACGACGCTGCGGTAGCAGTCGTCGAGGTACGCCGGCGCGTGACTCGGTGTGAACACGGATACCTTCACGCGCTCGCGGCCCCCTGCCTGTGAACTATCGCGGTGTCGCGCGGCCACCCGATCCGCGCGAAGTACATTCATATGGGACAAGCGGCCGGGTCGCATCCGCAGCCCTCAGTCCAGGAACGTCACCTCGACGAGCCGGCTGTCACGCACCCAGCCCTCCAGGTCGACGGGCTGGGCCAGGTGGCCCGGGTTGGCGGGCTGGTTCAGGTCGGCCACGATCTCGGTGAGCACGGCGCGCCGCTCCGGCTCGTCCGTGATCGGGCGCGCCGTGGCCCGCAGGTCCGCCCGCACGCCGTGCTTGAGGTGAAAGGTCAGCGCCGGCTCGGCCACGAGGTTGACGTACCAGCTCGGCCGGTCGACCGTGCCGCTGCACAGGTAGGTGCGGCCGGCCACGTGGTAGAAGAAGATCTCGATCCGCCGGGGCAGGCCGGTCCGCCGCCCCGTCGTGGTGATGTCGATGATCCGCTGCCGCGTCGAGGCGGCCGGGGTGATCTCGACGGCCCGGCGCGCGGCGTCGTCCATCACGCGGCCTCGCTCTCGTCCGCGGTCGCGGCCCCGGCCTCGGCCTCGGCCTCGGACGACGCTTCGGACGACGCCTCGTAGCGCAGCGCCGGCCCGAGCAGCAGGCCGCCGTCGAGCACGTACTCCGAGCCCGTGGCGAACGCGCCGTCCGCGGAGGTCAGGAAGAGCACGAGCCGCGAGAGCTCGGCCGGCTCCCCCAGCCGCGGCACGGCGAACGGCTCGGGCGAGTAGAAGTCCGCGATGGGCCGCTCGCCCTCGGCGACCGGCGAGTTGATCAGCGGCGTCGAGACGACGCCGGGGTGCACCGAGTTGACGCGGATCCCGTCGCGGCCCAGCTCCAGCGCGGCGGACCGGGTCAGGCCGCGCACCGCCCACTTGCTGGCCGTGTAGGCCGCGTAGTACGCCGTGCCGACGTTGCCCATGGTCGAGGAGATGTTGACGACGGCGCCCCCGCCGCCGCGCCGCATGGACGGCGTCACCGCGCGGATGCCGAGGAACTGGCCGGTCACGTTGACCTCCAGCGTGCGCCGGAAGGCCTCGGCGTCCATGTGCTCGATCGGCACCGCCGACTGCTGCATCCCCGCGTTGTTCACCAGCACGGAGACCGGGCCGAACCGCTCCTCGGCCGTCGCGACCGCCGCTGCCCACTGCGCCTCGCTGGTGATGTCGAGCGGCACGTGCACGGCCCGCTCCCCCAGCTCGGCGGCGAGCGCCGCGCCCCGCTCGGTGTCGCGGTCGGCGATCACCACGTTGGCGCCCTCGGCATGGAAGGCGCGCACGTGGCTGACGCCCATGCCGCCCCCGGCGCCGGTGACGATCACTGTCCTGTTCTCGAATCGCTGCACGGGTGGAGCCCTTCGGATCGTGGGTCTAGTTGTGAGTCGCCTGACTCACCTCTCGATCAGAGTAGGCAGGCCTGGAGAGGTGAGTCAAGCGACTCGCCTCACAGCCTGGGGCATGATGGGCCCATGGCGACCGGCACCGGGACGTACCACCAGCAGCTCGCGGAGCAGAAGCGGGCGGCGATCATCGCCGCCGCCACCAGCCTGTTCCTGGACGGCGGCTACGCCGGCACGTCGCTGGCCCGGGTCGCCGAGGCCGCGGAGGTGTCCAAGGCCACGCTGTTCAAGCAGTTCCCCACCAAGGCCAGCCTGTTCGAGGCGATGGTCAAGGAGCACTGGAGCCCGGACGAGGACGAGCGCCCCGAGCCCGCGTCCGGCGACCTGGCCCGAGGGCTGGCCGAGTACGGCCGCCGGTACGCCGCGCTGATGTCCCGGCCCGAGATGGTGGGCCTGTACCGCATCGTCATCGCCGAGATGCCGCGCTTCCCGGGGCTCGCCGAGACGCACTTCGACGTCGGCAAGATGCCGTTCTTCGACGCGGTGCGGCGCTATCTCGCCGCCGAGCACGCCACCGGGGCCGCGC
>NZ_JBHVEG010000318.1:0-3314 GCF_042802395.1 Promicromonospora sp. NPDC057488 | reverse complement strand
GCCATGGGCCCGACGGCGGAGGCGACGCCTCGCTAGGTGCTCGAGCTCAGACTCTGTCGTCTGAGCCTCCGACTCAGACGACCCGGATGAAGGTCGGGCTGTTCTGCCACATCTCGGTGTAGCGCACCGGCATGCCGGCGGCCCAGGCCTCGATGATCATGCCGTTGCCCGCGTAGAGGGCCACGTGGCCGGGCGTCCAGACGATGTCGCCGGGCTCGGGGTACGTGACCTGGTAGCCGGAGCCGAGCATCGCGCTCGAGGAGTGCGGCAGGGAGACGCCGAGCTGCGCGTACACGTACTGGATCAGACCCGAGCAGTCCATGCCCTCCGCCGGCGAGTTGCCGCCCAGCACGTAGGTGATGCCCAGGTAGTTGAAGGCGATGTTGACGGCCTGCTGGCCGACCGGGACCGGGTCCGGCGCGTCGACCGACACGACGGCGGGGGCCTCGCCCTTCTCGCCGTCGGCACCCTTCGAGGTGCCCAGGGTCTCCAGCTCGATCGGCATCTTCGCATCGGCCGGGACGGTCACGGTGGGCGCGGAGGCGACGGACTGCTTGGCCACCGCGGTGAGGGAGTTGAGGTCGACCGAGTTGAGCTTCGCGGTCTTGACCTCGGTCTTGAGGTCCATCGCCGGGGCCGCGTGGGCCGTCGTCGCGATGGTCGAGATGAGGACGCCGCCTGCGGCTGCCGCGATGGCGCCACGGCGGGCGACGGTGCCGGCGTTCTCGGTGGCGGTACGAGCGAGGATAGTCAGTGGTGTCTGGGCCGGGCGGCTGTCACGATGCCGTCCGCGGAGGGAGTTCGTCACCTAATGTCTCCTGTACCGCCTGCGAGGTCAGCTGTCGGGTTCGGGTAGGAGTACAACCCGGCCGCACGGCTACTGGGGGGTTTCCGTCCGGCTTCACCCCGAGGACGACGATCCTGCTGTCGCCCGGGAATGGGTCCCCCGCTCCTGTCTTGAACGTCTGAGTCATGAGCCGGTGACAGGACTCGGCGTCCGGCTCACGACTCCACCGTCGCGGTGGAGCAGAAGTCAAAGTACACACGTTCACGGGAAAAGTCACGATCGGGTTACGCATTACGGTCTGACCCAACGAAGACGCAGATTTGCGTCGTTCCGGGCTTCAGGGGTTATGACCGACATCACACATCGGCTAGCGTTCGGCGACATGGCCGAAACGCAGCACCGCATCTCCGCGTGGTGGGTGCTTCCAATCAGTGCGATCGTCTGGTGGGTCGGCGGTTTTCTGCCGTGGATCGCGCAGCTGTCGTACCAGGTCACGGGCTTTGCGCGCGCGTCCGACGCCGCGGCGGCCGGGCTCCTGCCGCTCCCCTTCACGGCCGACGGCGCCGTGGTCGGCCTGGTCGTCATGGCCCTGATGGGCGGGCTGCTCGCCGGCGTCACGGCCCGCCTCCCCGCGTCTCGCGGCGCGGGTGCGGGCGCCGCGATCGCGGGCACCCTGCTCGGCATGGCCGGCGCGGCCGGCAGCTCCTGGTGGCTCGCGGCCGGCGCCACCGTGCCCGGTGACGCCATGCCGATCGGGATGCTCGTCGTCACCGTCGGAGCGGGACTCGTGGGCCTTGCTGCCGGGCTTCTGGCCGGCATCGGGCCGGCCGCGCTGCGCGGCGTCGCGCTCGCCCTCCCGGTGGTGCTCCTGGACGGCTGGCTCTGGGGCCTCCTGCCCGGCAACGACGTCTCGCCCACCGGCTCGTCGTGGGTGCTCGCGTCGGCGCTCGGCGTGGCGTTCGGGCTCTGCGTGGACGGCAAGCCCCTCGATCTGCTCGGCTGGCTGCCCGCTGCGGGCACCGTGTGGGTGCTGCAGTCCACCGGTCCCGCCCTGCTGACCGTGCAGGAGAACATCTGGCCGGGCTCGGCGCTCACCGAGAACCCGCTGTCGGCCGCCGGCATCGCGGGCCGCGAGATCGCCTCCGCCGCCCTGACGACCGAGGGGCACCAGCTCGGCGCCTGGGTGGTGGCCCTGCTGCTCGGCGCGGCCATCGCGGCGCTGCGGCTGTCCCGGGAGGCCGGGGACGAGGGCGAGCTGTCCGAGGCCTGGGCCTGACGGGCAGTGCCCCTACTGATTTCGATTGTGTAAATTTCACCCTCAACCGGACATGAGGCCTGTTCGACGCTTGTCCGGTCCCCCTAGGTTTGCCCCAGTTCGGGGGTAATCAACCCCCGTGCGAGCACTGGGGGCACAGATGAACAGGAAGTCCTTGGCCGGCGCCGCCACCTCCGTGGCGCTCGTCGTGACGGCGCTGGTCGCCTTGGCGCCGGGCGCGCAGGCCGCGACCAGCGATCCCCTCCGGGACAAGCAGTGGGGCCTGGACCAGATCAACGCCGAGGCGGCCTGGCAGGCCAGCACCGGTGAGGGCGTGGTGGTGGCCGTGGTCGACACCGGTGTCGATCTCGACCAGCCCGACCTGGCGGGACAGCTCCTGCCGGGCGCCACCTTCACGGGCTGCGCGGACGTCCGTCCGTGCGGCGACGGGGACTTCCGGGGCCCCGACGGCGCCAACGACGGCGACGAGCACGGCACGCACGTGGCAGGCATCGTGGCCGCCGCGACGGACAACGGCATCGGCGTCGCCGGCGTCGCGCCGGACGCGAAGATCCTCCCGGTCAAGGTGCTCGAGGCCGGCACGGGGTCGTCGCAGGACATCGCGGACGGCATCCGCTGGGCGGCCGACCACGGTGCCGACGTCATCAACCTCTCCCTGGGCTCCGGCCTGGGCGGGCAGCTGCTGACGATCATCGGCGTCGACACCCTGATGCGGGACGCCATCGCGTACGCCCGCGAGCAGGGCGCGCTCACGGTGGCGGCGGCCGGCAACTCGTCGACCCCGCTCTGCAGCGACCCGGCGTTCACCAGCGTCGCGATCTGCATCGGGGCCACCGACTCGGCCGGCCTGCACTCCTACTACTCGGAGCTGCCGGTCAAGCTCGACCTGAAGAGCGTCTCGGCGCCCGGCGGGTCGGGCGGGCTGACCGGCTGCGACGGCGACGTCTGGTCCACGGTCCCCGAGGGCACCGGGTCCGACACCTGTGCGGGCGGCAGCTACGACGCCTACGCGGGCACGTCGATGGCGACGCCGCACGTGGCCGGGGTCGCGGCGCTGCTGTTCGCGCAGGGGCGGTCGCTGACGGACGTCGAGGCCGCCATCCTGTACACGGCTCGCGACCCGCTCCTGGGCCTGCGGGGCCTGTGGACGCCGCTGTACGGGTACGGCATCGTCGACGCGGCCGCGGCGGTCGCGTACTGACGCCGAGCGCACGGCGGCGCCGAGCGCGCAGGAGCACCGCGGCCCACGCC
>NZ_JBHVEG010000317.1:0-3328 GCF_042802395.1 Promicromonospora sp. NPDC057488 | reverse complement strand
GGCCGAGGACGCCGTCCAGGAGGCCCTCGTCGAGGCCGTGCGGCACTGGCCGGACGACCCGCCGGACGACCCCAAGGCGTGGCTGCTACGGGTGGCCGGCCGGAAGCTGATCGACCTCCAGCGGTCCGAGGCCGCCCGCCGGCGCCGCGAGGAACGGGTGCACGACGAGCCGCCCCAGGGCCCCACCGAGCAGTCGGACGACACGCTGCTGCTCCTGAGCCGCTGCTGCCACCCGGCACTCAGCCCGGCGTCGGCCATCGCGTTGACGCTCCGGGCCGTGGGCGGATTGACGACGGCGCAGATCGCGCGGGCGTTCCTGGTCCCCGAGGCCACGATGGCGCAGCGGATCTCGCGTGCCAAGCGCACCATCACCGGCGAGCGGTTCGACACGCCGGGCGACGCCCGCGCCGTGCTGCACGTGCTGTACCTGATCTTCAACGAGGGCTTCACGGGCGAGATCTCGCTGGCCGACGAGGCGATCCGGCTCACGCGGCAGCTTGCCGTGTCCTCGGCGGTCCGCCCCGAGGGGGCCGACCCCGAGATCGCCGGGCTGCTGGCCCTGATGCTGCTGCACCACGCGCGCCGCGACGCCCGGTACACCGCGTCCGGCGAGCTGGTACCCCTGGACGAGCAGGACCGGACGCTGTGGGACACGGCGATGATCACTGAGGGTGTCGACGTGCTCCAGACCGCCCTGTCCCGCGACCGGCTCGGCCAGTACCAGGCCCAGGCGGCGATCGCCGCCCTGCACGACGACGCCCCCGTCGCCGCCGAGACGGACTGGCCGCAGATCCTGCAGTGGTACGACGAGCTCGCCGGGCTCACGGACAGCCCCGTCGTCGCGCTCAACCGCGCCGTCGCCGTGGGGCAGGTGGACGGCCCGCGCGCCGGCCTGGCCGCGCTGGCCGAGGTGGACCCGGGGCTGTCCCGGTGGGACGCCGTCGCGGCCCACCTGTACGAGCGCGCCGACGACACCGAGCTGGCCGTGCGGCACTACACGGTCGCCGCGGACCGGGCGACCAGCGCCGCCGAGCGCACGCACCTGATCAAGCAGGCGGCGCGGCTGCGGGCCGATCGGTGAGGCTGGTCTCCGTCTGAGGGCTGGCTGCGCGCTCGGTGGCGGCGAGGTAGGCCTCCAGGGCGGCGGCCCCGGCGAGCAGCGCCCGGCCGCGGTCGGTCAGCCGGCCGTGCCACCCCGCCAGGGTGGACTCCAGCGGCGCGAGGCCGCCGGCCGTCCGCACCCGCTCGATCAGCGGCACGATCTGCTCCAGCAGGTAGCCGCCGCGGCGGAGCTGGTGGGTCAACCGGGCGTCGCGCACCGCCGCTGCGTCATAGACGCGGTAGCCGGTCTGCGGGTCGCGGCGCGGCCGGACCAGGCCCGCGCGCTCCCAGGTGCGCAGGGTGGCGGGCCGGATGCGCAGCTGCGCCGCGAGCGGGCCGATGAACGTGTCCTGCGGCCCGGCCCGCGGGGCCGGGCGGGCGGGCGGTGCGCCGTCCAGGTCGCGCAGGGCGTCCTCGACGGCGCGGAGCGTCCGGCGGTCCTGAAGGAGCAGGGCGTGGCTCTCGTCGATCAGCCGGAACGCCTCGCCGACGGCGCCGTCGTGCACCGCGCGCATGATCGCGGCCGCTCCCTGGTGGCCGTGCCCGGGCACCAGGGCCAGGAAGGCGCGCAGCGCCCGGGCGTGCCGCGGTGTGTAGGCCCGGTAGCCGGCGGGCGTGCGGACGGCGGCGGGGAGGATGCCGGCGTCCTCGTAGTTGCGGACCGCCTGCGTGGACAGGCCGTGCCCGCGAGCCAGGTCGACGGGCCGCAGCCGGACCCCGCTTTGAAGGTTCTGCGCCACCTACCGCTCCGTTCCGGGGCCAGGTCTCAACCGAGCCTTCAACGATACCGTTGAGGGAATGGTGAGAGACATCGAGGACACCGTTCATCCCGTCGACGCCGCCTCCGTGCTGGCGCTGCTGAAGGACCGGCCCCGCATCCTGGCCCTGGGCGAGCCGACCCACGGCGCGCAGGACCTGCTCCGGACGCGCAACACCCTGTTCCGCGAGCTCGTCGAGGAGCACGGCTACCGCACGATCGCCCTGGAGACCGACTGCCTCGCGGGCCTGCTCGTGGACGACTACGTCACGACCGGCCGGGGCGACCTCGACGACGTCCTGGCGCGCGGCCTGAGCCACGAGTGGGGCGCGTACCCGGGCAACCGCGAGCTCGTGCGTTGGATGCGCGCCCACAACGAGGGCCGGCCGGCCGCCGACCAGGTCCGCTTCGCCGGTGCCGACGGCCCGCTGGAGATCCAGGCGGCCGCCAGCCCCCGCGCGGCCCTGACCGCGCTGCACGACTACCTGGCCGCCCGCGTGGACGCCGACCTGATGCCCTGCGCCGCGGACGTGCTCGACCGGCTGATCGGCCCGGACGACGCCTGGACCGAGCCCGCCGCGATGATGGACCCCGCCCGGTCGGTGGGGCAGTCCGCGGAGGCCAGGGAGCTGCGCCTGCTCGCGGACGACCTGGCGACCCTGCTCGAGACCCACGCCCCGCAGCTCCTGGCCGCCTCCACGCCCCAGGAGTGGGACCGGGCCCACCTGTACGCGCGCACCGCCACCGGCCTGCTGCGCTACCACTTCTGGATGGCCGACCCCACGCCCGCGCGCATGACGCGGCTGCTCGGCATCCGCGACGCCATGATCGCCGGCAACCTGCTCGCTCAGGCCGAGCACGGACCCGTGCTGGTGGCCGCCCACAACAGCCACCTGCAGCGCACCCGGAGCACCATGACCATGTGGGACCACCCACGCCTGGAGTGGTGGGGCGCCGGGGCGCTCGTCAGCGCCCGGCTCAGCGACCGGTACGCGTTCGTCGCCACGGCGCTCGGGACGCTGCGACACCAGGGCGTGGACGAGCCGGAGCCCGGCACCGTCGAGGGGCTGCTGTACGGGCTCGACCGGGAGCAGCTCCTCGTGGACGCGCCGCGGCTGGCCGCGCTGCTCGCGGACGAGGCCCCTGCCGGGGCGGCGCTCGCGGCCCGGGTGTCCCCCTGGTTCGGCTACGCGCCCCTGGACCCGGCGGACCTCGCGGCGGCCGACGCGCTCGTGTTCGTCAGGGACGTCCCGCAACCGTAGGCACCGGATCGAGCCCGCGGGCGGCCCAGGCGCTCGGGCTGACGCCCCGCGTCCGCTTGAACGCGGCGCTGAACGCGAACGCGTCGGTGTAGCCGACGGCGCGCGCGACCTGGGCGACGGTCGCCGTGTCGCGGTCGGTCAGGAGGTCCGCCGCGAGCGTCATGCGCCAGCGGGTCAGGTACGTCAGCGGCGGTTCGCCGACCTGGTC
>NZ_JBHVEG010000316.1:0-3381 GCF_042802395.1 Promicromonospora sp. NPDC057488 | reverse complement strand
CCCCGAGGGGCCCGGCTCCTGTCGGGCCGGCAGTCCGCTGACGCGGACTACCGGAAACGGTTGGCCGGCTAGCGGCCGCCCTGGTTGCGCCGGTTCTCCCAGCGCTCTTCGAGGCGGGCGAGGAAGCCGCCGGAACGACCTCCACCCTGCCGCTTGCGGGCCTTGCGTGCTGCCCCGGTAGGGGGCTGGACGGTGCCGTCTTCGCCGACGACGCCGACCGGACCTTCCTGCTGCTTCTTGCGCGGTCCGAGGAACGCGAAGACCACACCCGCGAACATCAGCACGAAGCCGATGGCCCCGAGCCATGTTTTCGACGTCGCCGCACCGACGACAAGAAGAAGCAGGCCGACGACGACGCCGGCCCCGGACAGCACATAACGGAGCGCATTACCACGGCCTGTGGACTGGAGCGTGTTCGCCAGCCGCGGGTCGTCTGACGTCAGAGCGCGCTCCATCTGCTCCAGCACCCGCTGCTCGTACTCGGACAGAGGCATCGAGACCCCCGGATCTCGCAAAGGAACAGTGTCCCTTCCAGGATAGGACGACCCGGCCGTCGTTGGTAGTCGACATCCCGGGCATACCCATGACTATAGGGGCAGATCAGTAAAGATGCGTGCCGTTCTTGCGATGTACACCCAGGTCGATCGCCGTTTTCCCAAACTTCTCACGCACCGCGTCGAGCGCCAGCTCGGCCTCGCGCTGCGCCCCGGAGCGCGGATCGACCGCTTCCTCCAGCGTGGGCTGCTGGGCGGAACCGCCGCGTTGCAAGAGGTTTTCACCCCGGACGCCCACCAGGCGCACCGGAAGACCACCCAGGTCGACCGCCGCGACGAGCTCGCGGGCCACCAGATAGATCTCCCGGGCGACGTCCGTGGGCCCGTCCAGTGTTCGCGACCGGGTGAACGTCGCGAAGTCGCTCGAGCGCACCTTCACCGACACCGTGCGCGCCAGCACACCCTGGTGCCGCAGCCGCGCCGCGACCCGGTCGGACAGCTCCAGCACCCGCCGGTTGACCGCCTCGGTGTCGTCCTGGTCCGTGCCGAACGTGGTCTCCGCGCCGATGCTGTGCTCGCGGTGCTCGGGCACCACGGGGCGCGGGTCGCGCCCCCAGGCGAGGTCGTGCAGGTGCGCGCCGCTGACCCGGCCGACGGCGGCCTGCAGGCTCGGCAGGTCGGTGTGGGCCAGCTCGGCCACCGTGGTGATGCCCCAGGCGGCGAGCGACTTCTCGGTCTTGTCCCCCACGCCCCACAGGGCGCCGACGGGCAGCGTGTGCAGGAAGTCGACGGTGGCGTCCACCGGCACGAGCATCAGGCCGTCCGGCTTGGCGTGCGTGGACGCCAGCTTGGCCACGAACTTGTTCCGGGCGATGCCCACCGAGGCGGTGACGCCGTGCTCGGCCTCGATGCGGCGGCGCAGCTCGGCGCCGATCAGCGTGGGCGGCCCCAGCCGGCGGCGGGCGCCGCTGACGTCCAGGAAGGCCTCGTCCACGCTGATCTGCTCCACGAGCGGCGTGACCTCGTGCAGCAGGCCCATCACCGACCGGGACACGTCGCGATACAGGTTGTGGTCGGGCCGGACCACGACGGCCTGCGGGCACAGCAGACGCGCCCGCGTCATCGGCATGGCGGACCGGACGCCGAACGCGCGCGCCTCGTAGGTGGCCGCCAGGACCACCCCGCGCTCCTGCCCGCCGACGATGACCGGCAGGCCCTTCAGCTCGGGCCGCCGGGCCAGCTCGCAGGACGCGAAGAACGCATCCATGTCCAGGTGCAGCACCGAACAGCCGGACTCGTCCGACCCCCAGTCCCGCCTCGCTGCCGCTGACCGCGGCCCCTTGCTCACGAACCTGCTCCGTTCTTGCTGTAGCGCCTGTCAGGAGGCCTCGGGTACCAGGGACAGCCGCTGGGTCGCGAACCCGGCCTGCGGGTCCACGAGCATCGCGACCTCGTCCCGGAAGTCCTCGGCGCACGCGAGCAGCTCGTCCGCCCGTGCGGGCTCGACCTGCTCCGGGCGGCCGGCGTCCACGGCCGCCCGCAGGGGCGCGCCGGAGGCGAAGTAGCCCGACCAGGCCGCGAGGTCCGGCTCGGCGTGCGCGAGCATGTCCCACACCGTACGCGCCCCGGAGCGCGCCGACGGGCGGCCACGCAGGGCCACGACGGCCGCGGCCGCGCGGATCGCCGCGAGGTGCGCGTGCACGAACCGGTCCCCCGGGTCGGCGGAGCGCGCCGCCTCGGCGAGCTCCGCGTCCGCCTTGCGCAGGAGCGCACTGACCCCCGGCGGGACGGCGCGCGGCACGAGCATGCGTGCCGAGACCACGTCCCGACCGCTCTGAGACTGCATGGTGCCCATCTCGAACCTCCGATCGAACCCCTTGTGCGACACTATCGAACATACGTTCTATCCTGTCAAGCGGACCGCTGGTCCGGGAGAGACTGTCCTCATGGCCCGCCGCTCCGCCCGACGCCGCCCATCCTCCTCCGCACCACTGACACTCCCCGCCGAGCTGCCCGTCGGCCCCGTGCCGATCAGCACCGGCACCGCCGAGGTGGTTCGCGACCCCGACTTCCCGCAGCGGGTGACGCTGCACGTCAACGGCGTGCCGAGCTCCAGCCTGGACCTCGCCGACCCCGGCTTTCTCGACTTCGAGTACATGCAGCAGATGGCCGCGTTCGTGGCGCTCCTGCCGCCCGGGCCGCTGCGCGTGCTGCACCTCGGCGCGGCCGGCAGCGCGTTCGCCCGGCACGTGGAGCACGAGCGGCCCGGCTCCCGCCAGCTCGGCGTCGACCTGGACCCGCGGCTGCTGGAGCTCGTGCGCGAGTGGTTCGCCCTGCCGCGCTCGCCCCTGCTGCGCCTGCGGGCCGACGACGCCGGCCGCGCCCTGGCCTCCGCGCACGACGCCTCCTACGACGTCGTGGTGCGCGACGTGTTCGCGGGCGACCGCACCCCGGAGCACCTGGTGGGCACGGGGTTCGCGGCCGAGGCCCACCGCGTGCTGCGGCCCGGCGGCGTGCTGCTGGTGAACTGCGCCGACCGGCCGCCGCTGACCACCGCGCGGCGCGAGGTCGCGAGCCTCGCCGTCGCGTTCGGGCCCGACGCCGCCGCGCAGGGCCGGCTGGCCGCCGTCGCCGAGCCCGCGATCCTCAAGGGCCGCCGGTACGGCAACCTGGTGCTCGCCGCCGTCCGCGCGCTGCCCGAGGACGCCGACGGCCCCGAGCGGCCGGACCTGCGCGACCCGCGCCTGGGGCGCGCCCTGCGGACCCTGGCGGTACCCGCCACGCTGCTGGCGGGCGAGGACGCCACGGCCTTCGCCGGCACGGCGGCGCCGCTGGCGACCCCCACGGCCTGAGCGGGCACACAAGAAGGGCCGCGCTCCCCGGAGGG
>NZ_JBHVEG010000315.1:0-3464 GCF_042802395.1 Promicromonospora sp. NPDC057488 | reverse complement strand
CGCCCGAGGCGACCTCGGCGAGGAACCGCCCGTACTGCACCCAGACCGGCTGGTCCAGGCCGAGGTCGGCGCGGATCATGGCGAGCCGCTCCGGCGTGGCCTCCTCGCCCGCCATCGCGAGCGCGGGGTCGCCGGGCAGCATGCGCACGCCCAGGAAGATGACCATCGACGCCAGCAGGAGCGTCACGGCCGACTGGCCGAGGCGGACGAGGAGGTAACGACGCATCGTGGGTGCTCTCAGCCCTCGGCCGGCTCGACGAACGCGGCGTTGCTCAGCCGCACCACGCCGTCGGCGTACGTGGAGATGCCCGCCACCTCGTCGGCGTAGCCGGTCATGCTGCGCGTCCGGTAGAGGTAGATGATCGGGTTGTCCGCCTGGACCTTGGTCACGACCTGGCCGTACAGCTCGGCCCGCTCGGCCGGGTCGATCACCGTGGCGGCCTGCGTGAGCAGGTCGTCCACCTCGGGGTCGCTGTACCCGGAGTAGTTGTTGCCGGCGCCCGTGGACAGGAAGTTGAACATGTTGCCGTGCGGGTCCACGCGGCCCGACCAGCCGAGCTGCAGCAGGTCGAAGTCGCCCTGCTCCTGCACCTCGAGCAGCGAGGAGTACTCGACCGGCACGATCGTCAGGTCGAACCCGCCGTCGGCCACGGAGGCCTGCACGGCCTGCGCCAGGCGCAGGGTGTCGGGCGTGTTGGTCACCTTGATCTCGATCTTGTACGGCACGTCCGCGCCGGCCTCCTCCAGGAGCGCCTTGGCGCCCTCGGGGTCGTACTCCGGGCAGGCCTCGCTCGCGTCGCTGCTGAACGGGGACGCGGGGGAGATGGGGGAGCAGGCCGGGTCGTACCGGTCGTTGAACACGGACTTCACGAGCTGCTCGCGGTCCACGGCCATCGACAGGGCCTGGCGCACGCGCGGGTCCGTGGCGATGGGGGTGTCGATCTTCCCGGGCGCTGCGCCGACGCCGTCGGTGTTGCCCACGTTGACCGTCATGGCCTGGTAGCCGAGCGAGCCGACCTCCAGGAGGCCGACGCCGTCGGCGGACTCCAGCGCGGCCAGGTCCTGGGTCGAGAGGGAGTCGGCGACCTGGACGTCGCCGGAGCGCAGGTTCGCCGAGCGGATGCTCGCGTCGGTGATGATGCGGTAGGTGATCGTGTCCAGGTGCACGTTGTCGGCGTCGTAGTACAGCGGGTCGCGCTCGACCGTGATCGACGTCTGCGGCACCCGCTCGACGAACTTGAAGGCGCCCACGCACACGGGGTGCTCGCCGAAGTCGTCGCCCGCCTTCTCCAGCTCCGTGGGCGACATGATCATGCCCGCGCGGTCGGCCAGGACCGCGGTGAGCGGCGAGAACGGCGTCTCGTAGGTGATCTCGACCGTGCTGTCGTCCAGCGCGGTAACCTCTTCGACCGGACCCAGCTCGCTGCGCCGGGAGGAGTCCTCCTTGGTGAGGTGGCGCTCGAGCGAGGTCTTGACGGCCTCGGCGTCGAACGGAGTGCCGTCCGCGAACTGCACGCCCTCCTTGATCGGGAACGTGACGGTGCGGCCGTCGTCGGAGACGTCGGGCAGCTCGGTGGCGAGCATCGGGACGATCTCGCCCGACTCGTCGATGTCGTAGAGCTTCTCGCACATCGTCTCCATGACGTAGCGCGTGTAGAGCGACGACGAGGTGGTCGGGTCGAGCACGTCGGGCTCGGCCGACAGGGCCATGACGAGGTCGCCGCCCTCCTCGATCGTGCGGCCGTCCAGGGTGACGGCGGTGACGTCGGCGGTCTCCTCGACGGGGGCGGAGGTCTGCACCTCCTGACAGCCGGACAGGACGAGCGCCGTGGCCAGGAGGCCGGCGGCGGGGGCGAGTGGGCCGCGCAGCCGCGGCGGCAGGGGAGTGCGCACTGGAGAATCCAATCCGGGTCTGAGAAGGACGATTGCATACAATCACTCTGGTGAGGTCCGGTGTGTATGCAATGGATTGCAGTCCTGTTAAACCTCTGTGACGCCGGACAGGTGCGGGCGCGTCCCTTTTGGGCGGGTGAAACCCGTGGGTACAGTCACGCCATGGAAAAGGACAATGAGGTCACTTCGCAGGGGGTTCCAGGAGATCGGCTGACCGAGGGCCCACCGACACCACGCGGAAGGTCGGGCGTAGGGCAGGACCAGTCCTTGGAGAGACCACGCTGGCGCATCATCGGCCCGGGCCTCGTCGTCGCGGCCACCGGCATCGGCGCCGGTGACCTGGTCGCCACGATGGTCGCGGGCAGCAACTACGGCTACGCGCTGCTGTGGGCGGTGATCCTCGGCGTCGTGGTCAAGATCGCGCTGGTCGAGGGCGCGGGCCGCTGGACGCTCGCGACCGGCCGCACCATCTTCGACGGCTGGAAGTCGCTCGGCCTGTGGGCCGTCGTCTACTTCGGCGTCTACGTGATGATCTGGGGCTTCAGCTACGGCGCCGCGGCCATGTCCGGCGTCGGCCTCGCGCTGAACGGCCTGTTCCCGGTGCTGGACATCCGGTACTGGGCGATGATCTCCGGCGTGGCCGGCCTGCTCCTGGTCTGGTTCGGCAAGTACAAGCCGTTCGAGAACGTCATGGCCGTGCTCATCGGCGTCATGTTCGTGACCGTCGTGGGCTCGGCGGCGCTGACGACGCCCAACCTCGGCGAGATCCTGGCCGGCCTCGTGCCGATCATCCCCGAGGGTGCGGTGCTCAACACGCTCGGCCTGGCGGGCGGCGTCGGCGGCACCATCACGCTGGCCGCCTACGGCTACTGGCTCACCGAGAAGGGCTGGGACACGCCGCGCTGGATGCGGGTCATGCGCATCGACAACGCGTGGGCCTACTTCATGTCGGGCGTGTTCGTGATCGCCATGCTGATCGTCGGCTCCGAGCTGCTGTACTCGGCCGGCCTGGCCGTCGCGGACGGCGAGCAGGGGCTGGTCGACGTCGCCGACGTGCTCGCCCAGCGCTACGGGGCGTTCATGGCGCCGCTGTTCCTGGTCGGCTTCTTCGCCGCGACGTTCTCGTCGGTGATCGGCGTCTGGCACGGGGTGTCGCTCATGTTCGCCGACTTCGTGGCGACCATGCGCAACCTGCCCGCCGACGACCGCCGCCGGGGCGCCGGCGGCACCTACTACCGCTGGTACATCCTGTGGCTGACGTTCCCGCCGATGGCGCTGCTGTTCCTCGACAAGCCCATCCTGCTGGTCGTCGTCTACGGCGCGCTGGGCTCGCTGTTCATGCCGTTCCTCGCGCTGACGCTGCTGTTCCTGATGAACAGCAAGGCCGTGCCGCAGCAGTGGCGCAACCGCTGGTGGGTCAACGTGATCCTGGTGCTGGTGGCCGCGATGTTCCTGGTGCTGGGCGGCAACGAGCTGGTCAAGGCGGTGGCGCCGGTCTTCGGCGGCTAGGTCCGGCTACCGCTGGTCGAGCTTGCGCTGGTCGAGCTTGTCGAGACCCCGGGGTCTCGACA
>NZ_JBHVEG010000314.1:0-3491 GCF_042802395.1 Promicromonospora sp. NPDC057488 | reverse complement strand
GGCGTAGACAATGTCTACGCAGCGCAACACACCTCGCAGACCAACGTTTTTCCCGGGGCACGGACCGTGCTCGGCCAACAGGCTCGGCCTCCCTGCCAGCCGGTCAACTCAGCCAGCCCAGCCCACCCGCTCAGCCCGCCGGCTCAACCCGCCCGATTAGCCCCTCGGCTCGGCCCGGCGCTCGGCCGCCGCGGCGCGGCTCGTGCTCAGGTGCTCCCGCGCCAGCCGCGCGGCGGCCTCCGCATCACCGTCGCGGACGGCGTCCAGCAGCGCGCGGTGCTCGTCCGCGATGGCGGCGAGGTCGGAGTGCTGGGCCAGCAGCCAGCGCACCCGGCTGGCGGTGACGGCGTGCAGCTCGGCGAGCACCGGGTTGCCGGACGCCGCGACGACCGCCTCGTGGAAGTCCGCCGCCGCCCGGCGCGCCGCCGGACCGTCGCCGCGCGCGGCGGCCTCGGCCTCCCGCTCCCAGGCGCGGGTCAGGGCCGCGAGCTGCTCCGGGGTGCGCCGCTGCGCCGCGAGCCGGAACTGCACCGGGTCGGTCGCCTCGCGTACCTCCTGCAGGTGCGCGACGTCGGCGTCGGTGAACTCCCGCACGACGGCCCACGTGCGCGGCCGCGGCGTGACCAGGCCCTCCGCGACGAGCGCGCGCAGCGCGTCACGCACCGGGATGCGGCTCACGCCCAGCTCCGCGGCGAGGTCGCGCTCGACGAGCCGGCTGCCGGGCGCGCGCGTCCCGTCCACGATCTGCTCGCGGACCGCGCTCGCGACCCGCACCGACTCGGGCTCGAAGTCGCCGGAGGGCCCGGTCGCGGGCTCTGTCGAGGGCGCGTTCATGGCGCCATCCTGCCAGTTCCATAAATGGGATACCATTTTTGGATGACCCTCCCCGCCGGCCGTCGCGCACCGGGCCGCCGCGCACCGGCCCGCCGAGCCCTCGGCATCGGCGCGGCCGCCGCCGTCGCGGGCCTGCTGCTGGCCGGGTGCGGACCGGCGGCCCCGGGCGCGGCCCCGAAGACGGCAACCGAGTCACCATCCGCGACTCCCGCACCGACGCCGTCCGCCTCTCCCGACAAGCCCGTCACCCCCGACGCCGAGGACGAGGCCGCGACCGACGAGCAGCTCCTCCTCGTGACCCAGGCCGACCGCGACACGATCGCCCTGGTCGACCCACGCGAGCAGGCAGGCTCAGCCGAGTCAGCCGCCGGCCCCGCCGTAGTCGACGAGATCACCGTCGGCGCGGCACCCTGGGACGTCGCGGTCCACACCGACACCGGCCGCGCGTTCGTCTCGACGGCGCAGGGTGTCGCGGTCGTGGACCTCGCCACGCGCGAGCGCACCGACCTGGTCGGCTACGCGCACCGCCCCGCCCGGGTCGCCTACGGCGAGTACCGCCCCGGCGGGCTCGGCCTCGCGGTCTCCCCCGACGGCGGCACCGTGTACGTGGCGGTGAGCACGGGCGAGGAGGCGTACCTGGAGCAGATCGACGTGGCCGACGGCGACGTCGAGCGCACGGTCCCGGTCGGCCGGCGGCCGTTCGACGTGCTGGTCAGCGACGACGGCCGCGAGGTGTACACGATCGACCACGACGGGTTCACCGTCACCGTCGTGGACGCCGGGTCGTTCGAGGCGCACGCGATCGAGGTGGCGCCGTTCGGCACCGAGGGCGGCCTCGCGTCGTTCGAGAAGCCGCACTACGCGGTGCTCGACCCGGACGGCGACCTGCTGCTGCCCTACCAGGGCCGCGCGCTCGCCCGCGTCGACCCCGCCACGGGCGACGTGACCACCACCGGCCTGGATGCCGACACGCACCAGCACGGCGTCGCCCGCGCGGACGACGGCACGCTCGTGATCGCCGGCAACGGCCCGTTCGGCAACGCGGACAGCGGCGCGAGCATCGAGGTCGCCTCCCCCGCGGGCGACTCGACCGTGCTCCCGACCGAGCGACGGCACGAGACCGTCACGGTCTGGCAGCACGACGGCGCCACGTTCGGCGTCCTGGCCGGCGGTTACACGCAGGACGGCGCATGGGACGGCCTGACCGTCCTCCCGCTCGCGGCCGCCCTCGACGGCGCCGACGAGTCGTACGAGATCCGCGTGCCCGGCCGCCCGCAGGCGGTCGTACCGGTCACGCTCCCCGAACCCGAGAACAGCCCCGTGGAAGGAAACCCATGACCGGCACCACCACGCCCCCAGCCAGCACGCCCGCCGCCACGCCCACGCCCACGCCCACGCCCACGCCCGTCACCGTCCTCCGCGACGTGCGCCCCTGGGGCGGCGAGCGCAGCGACCTGCACGTCGCCGACGGCGTGATCACCGCCGTCGTCCCGCACGACCCGGCCGCGACCGACGGCGCCGAGCCGCAGAACACAGCAGCGCCCGGCGTCGTCGACGGCGGCGGCCTGCTCGCGCTCCCGGGCCTGGTCAACGCGCACGCCCACGTGGACAAGTCCTGGTGGGGCAAGCCGTGGGT
The DNA here is from genome assembly GCF_042802395.1 of Promicromonospora sp. NPDC057488. Classification (NCBI taxonomy): domain Bacteria; kingdom Bacillati; phylum Actinomycetota; class Actinomycetes; order Micrococcales; family Promicromonosporaceae; genus Promicromonospora; species Promicromonospora sp. NPDC057488. The sequence goes on along the minus strand of NZ_JBHVEG010000314.1, from coordinate 1,021 downwards.
GAGCTACGGCGGCGAGCCGGGCACGCAGGGCCGCATCGCGCACGAGCGCGCGCACCGCGACGAGCTCGGCATCCCGGGCGTCGACGTGACGCTCGCCGTGCTGCGCGAGTCCGTCCGCACCGGCACCACCGCCGTCCGCTCGCACGTGGACGTCGACCTGGGCGTCGGCCTGCGCGGCATCGAGGTGGTGCGCGAGGCCGTGGCCGCGCTGGGCGGCGCGGTGCACGCCGAGATCGTGGCCTTCCCGCAGGACGGCGTGCTGCGCCGTCCGGGCGTGCTCGACCTGCTCGACCAGGCGGCGGCCGCGGGCGCGGAGCACATCGGCGGCCTGGACCCGGCCTCGATCGACCGCGACCCCGTGGGGCAGCTCGACGGGCTGTTCGCGATCGCTGAGCGGCGCGGCGTCGGCATCGACGTGCACCTGCACGACGGCGGCGAGCTCGGCGCGTTCCAGATCGAGCTGATGATCGACCGCACGCTGCGCACCGGCCTGCAGGGCAAGGTGAACGTGGCGCACGGCTTCGCCGTCGGGCAGCTTGCCGGCTCGCGGCAGGCCGACCTGGTCGCCGCCATGGGCGAGGCGGGCATCACCATGTCGACGGTCGCGCCGATCGGCGCAGCTCCCCTGCCGCTGCACGCGCTGCGCGCGGCCGGCGTGCCCGTCGGCCTGGGCACGGACGGCATCCGCGACCTCTGGTCGCCCTACGGCACCGGCGACCTGCTCACGCTGACCACGCAGCTCGCCCGGCTGTCCGGCTTCCGCTACGACGAGGACCTGGTCACCGCGGCCCGGATCGCCTCGGCGGACGCCGCCCGGTTCGTCGGCCGCGAGGTGCACGACCTGGTCGTCGGCGCGCCCGCCGACGTCGTGCTGGTCGACGCCGAGAACGTGCCCGACGCCGTCGTCCGCGCCCCGCGCCGCGCGCTCGTCGTCGCCGGCGGCCGCGTCGTCGCGAAGGACGGCGAGGTCCTGGTCTGAGCCCGGACGCAGAGCCGGCCGAGCCGGCGGCGGGCCTGGTGC
>NZ_JBHVEG010000313.1:0-3494 GCF_042802395.1 Promicromonospora sp. NPDC057488 | reverse complement strand
GTCGAGACCTCTGACGGGTCTCGACAAGCTCGACCAGCGGACCTGGATGCACGCCCGTTCGGCGTGTACGTGCACGTCCCGTTCTGCACGGTGCGGTGCGGCTACTGCGACTTCAACACCTACACGGCGTCCGAGCTGGGCGGCGGTGCCAACCAGGCGGCCTACGCGACCACCGCCCTGCGTGAGGTCTCCCTCGCGCGGCAGGTCCTGGCCGACGCCGGGCGGTCGCCGGCCGCGGTCTCGACCGTCTTCTTCGGCGGCGGCACCCCGACGATGCTGCCCGCCGAGGACCTCGCGCGGGTGCTGACCGGCATCCGGGACGCCTGGGGTCTGGCCGACGACGTCGAGGTCACCACCGAGGCCAACCCGGACTCCGTGACCCCCGAGTCGCTGCGCGTGCTGGCCGACGCCGGCTTCACGCGCGTCTCGTTCGGCATGCAGTCCGCGGTGCCGCACGTCCTGGCGACGCTGGAGCGCACCCACGACCCGTTGCGCATCCCCGACGTCGTGCGGTGGGCCAAGGACGCCGGGCTGGACGTGTCCCTGGACCTCATCTACGGCACACCCGGCGAGTCCCTCGACGACTGGCGCACCAGCGTCGAGGCGGCCCTGGCCACCGGCGTCGACCACGTCTCCGCGTACGCGCTGGTGGTGGAGCCGGGCACGAAGATGGCCGCCCAGGTGCGCCGCGGCGAGGTGACGCTGCCCGACGAGGACGACCAGGCCGCCAAGTACGAGCTCGCCGACGACCTGCTCACGCAGGCCGGGCTGAGCTGGTACGAGGTGTCCAACTGGTCCCGCGCGGGGCACGAGTGCCGGCACAACATCGGGTACTGGCGCGGCGACGACTGGTGGGGCGTCGGCCCGGGCGCGCACAGCTACGTGTCGGCACCTGGGGCGCCCGCCCTGGCCTCGGACGCCGACGACGCCGCTGCTGCCGGCACGCCTGCCGACGAGACGCCTGCCGACGAGACGCCCGCCGGCGTCCGCTGGTGGAACGTGAAGCACCCCCGCGCCTACGCGACGCGGCTGGAGGCCGGGCACAGCCCGGGCGCCGGGCGCGAGCTGCTCACGCGGGACGAGGCGCACCTGGAGCGCGTCATGCTCGGCGTGCGGCTGCGCCAGGGGCTCGACCTCGGCGTGCTGACGGCACAGGGCCGTACCGCGGTGGCAGGCCTCGTGGCCCGCGGGCTGCTCGACGGCCGGGCCGCGCTCGGGGTCGGCACGTCCGCGTCCGGCGCGCCCGGCACGACCGCCGTCGGCGGTGCGCCCGCCCGCGCCGTGCTGACGCGCAAGGGCCGACTGCTGGCCGACGCCGTCGTGCGTGACCTGACCGCCTGAGGGCCACCCTTTCAAAGGGTCGAGGTGCCTTTTCGTTTGTTTGCGCGGTAGGTGAGACCGTCGATATCTTGTGCTGTTCGTAACGTTCGGGGGAGGCGGCTCGGACCGCCTGACAAGGGGCACGCGCATGAGCAACACCCACGGGGGCTGGAACCCGCAGGACGGTCAGTCCCCGCAGCCGGTGGATCCCTACGGACCGCGTGATCCGTACGGCAGGCCCGCCAACCCGTACGGCCGGCCGGACTACCAGCCCCCGCAGTACCCGCACGGCGGCTTCCAGCAGCAGCAACCCGCCCAGCAGGTCCCGGCCTACTCGCCGGTCCAGGAGCCGGCGCCCCGGCCGGACCAGGACCCGCCGACGATCGGCCGCGCCTGGCGCTGGGCGTGGGGCGCGTTCGGCACGAGCTGGGGCACCTGGGTGCTGATGAGCCTCGTGCTCGGCGTCGCGCAGGTCGCCGTCATCCTGCTGGCCAGCCCGTCCACGCTGGACGGGCTGATGAACGCCACCGATCAGGCGGCGGTCGACGCCGCCCAGGCCGCCGGGCAGACCCTGGAGGCCAAGGCGCTGGGCGCGGCCGGGACCGCCGTCAGCTTCCTGCTGCAGGCCCTCCTGTACGCCGGCGCGCTCGCGGCGACCCGCACCCGCCGGGTCAGGTTCCGCGACTTCTTCCTGCTGCGCGGCCTCGGCGGCCTGGTGGGGTACGCCCTGCTCGCCGGGGTCATCGGGTTCGTCAGCACGGCCGTGCCCCTGGTGGGCGGCCTGATCCAGGTGGTCTGCACGCTGCTCCTGCTCGCGGTGCCGTTCCTGCTCCTCAAGGGGCAGGGCTTCGGCCGAGCGCTCGCGGGCGGCGTCGGCCTGGTGCTCTCCCACCTCGGCACGGCGCTCGCGGTGTTCGCCATCTTCGCGGGGCTGGCCGTCGCGTCGATCTTCACCTGCGGCCTGGGCCTCGTCGTGGTCGCGCCGGCGATGCTGCTGGTGGGGGCGTATCTGGTCCAGCGGTGGACCGGCGAGCCGGTCCAGTCCTGACCGGCTGGTAACAACTCGGCGTTTGCACATGCGGACATGCGGAGAAAAGGTGAAGGTGGCTTCGGATCACTGAACAGTGAAAAGGGGATCACATGAGCGAGAACACTCCGCAGAACCCGTACGAGCCGAGCGCCGGGGGGCCGACGCCGCCGCAGAACCCGGCCGGCGGTCAGCCGCAGCCGCCCGCCGAGCCCACGCCGCCCGCCTACGGCGGCCCCGCGCAGTCGCCCTACGGCGAGCCCGCGCAGTCGCCCTACGGGGGTGCGGCGCAGCCGCCCGCATACGGGGGCGCCGGCCAGCAGCCGGCCTACGGCGGCCCGGGCGGGCCGTACGGCACGCAGCCGGCCGCGACGTTCGCCGTCGGCGAGGCGCTGGGCTACGGGTGGAAGCGGTTCACGGGCAACTGGCTCTTCTGGGTGCTGTTCGTCCTGCTGTCCTTCGCCGTCGGCGCGATCTTCAACGCCGGCAGCTTCGGCGACTACCAGGAGATCAACGAGGCCGCGATGCGCGGCGACATCAGCAGCTCCACCGCGACCGGGGTGTCGTTCGGCAGCTCGCTGCTCGGGCTGCTCGGCGGAATCATCAACTCGATCCTCGGGGCCCTCGGGATCAACGCCGCGCTGCGCGAGGCGTCGGGCCACAAGGCGACCTGGGGCACGCTCTTCAAGGTCAACAGCTACCCGATGATCATCGTCACGGCGCTCCTGCTGCTGGTCGCCGGCTTCGTGGGTGCGCTGCTGTGCGGCCTGGGCCTCATCGCCCTGGCGATCTTCGCGCCGTTCACGTACCACAACGTGGTCGACCGGAACCTGAACGCCTGGGACGCGCTGACCGGCTCGTTCCGCCTCGTGGGGCAGAACTTCGGGGCGGTGTTCCTGCTGGAGCTCGCGCTCCTGGGCATCAACATCGTGGGCGCGCTGGTCTGCGGGCTCGGCCTGTTCGTGACGATCCCGCTGTCGCTGCTGGCGCTGGCCTTCGCGTTCCGCCGGCTCACCGGCGGCCCGGTCGCGGCCATCGAGGCCGGTCCCGCCCCGGCCGGTCCCGCCGTGGCCTGACGCCCACCCGGGTGTGACGACCATGCACCTGCTGCCAGTCCCGGAATCCGGCTGGCAGCAGGTGCATGGTC
>NZ_JBHVEG010000312.1:0-3668 GCF_042802395.1 Promicromonospora sp. NPDC057488 | reverse complement strand
GTCGAGACCTGACCAGGTCTCGACAAGCTCGACCAGCGGGGAGCTCGACCAGCGTTGTGCGGGGTCGACGGTCAGTCGACCGAGTAGGCCCGCACCACCGTCTTCTTCACCGCGCCGCCCGCCGCGTCCCGGGCCTCGACCCGGAGCGAGACGTGCTCGGTGCCGCGCGGAGCCTTGACCGTGGCGTCATAGACGCCCGCGCCGGCCTTGGCGGTGGTGGCCCGGTGCCAGGTGGCGCCGTCGTCGGCCGACCACCACAGGCGCAGGTCCTTGACCGACGACGCGTCGTACGCGTCGTCCTGGTGCACGGCGGTGACCCGCACCCGGGTGTTCCGGGGCGCCGAGCCGGACGGGTCGAGCCCGCGCACGTCCCACGACGTGTCCAGCACCGGCGGGCGGGAGTTGGCCTCGGCGTCGGACCGCGCGTGGAACGTCCACTCGCCGGTCACGCTCGTGGCCAGCCGGTAGGCCGGGTCGTCGGGCGTGCTCTCGAGCAGCATCCGGTAGTCCGCCCCGCCCTCCGGGACGGTGGGGAACGAGTAGGGCTCCGGGACGTCGTCGACCAGCTCGCCGTCCTGCCACACGCGCAGGCGCGTCGCGACGTCGGAGCCCCACAGCACGCCGCCGTCGTCGTCGGCCCGGTCGGTCGGGGCCAGCGAGAGGCGGTCGTCCCAGTGCTCCACGGGCGTGATGCTGGAGACCGCGGGCGCCAGCACACCTGCCGCGAGCCCCTGCCGGGCGCGGCCGGGCTCGCTCCAGACGTGCCGCTCGGCCTCGACGAGCACCACGCCCACGCCGTCCTCCTGGATCTCGGACCCGAGGTACCACCTGCCCGGGAGCGCCGTCACGTACTCGGTGCGCCGGGTACCCACGGGGACCGCCTCCACGGCACCGCCGGCGACGATGGTGCCCGGCTCCCAGTACATGCGCTCCGCCAGGTGCGTGTCGCCGACCGAGGCGCCGTACGTGGTGTCCACGGCGACGGTGGTGCGACGGTCGCCGCGCAGCTCCGGCACCTCGACACCCTCGCTGTGGTGGGCGAGGTCGTAGCGATAGGCGGCGGCCTCGTCCCCCGTGGTCGGCGCCAGGAGCGTCGCCTGGACGATGGTGTCGTAGTCGCCGTGGGTCGCCGCCGGCACGGGGGTGAGCGCGAGGTCCGTCTCCGGCCCGTACTTCACGTTGACGCTCGCGTAGACGAGCTCCGCGGAGTCCTCGGTCTCCACCGACAGGCCGAGGCTGGCCAGGTCGGCCGGGCGCTGCGTCGAGGTGGTGACCTCCTGCGCCGTGGTCCCGTCCAGGAGCACCTCGGCGTCGGCTGTGGCGTCGACCTCTCCGGCGCTCAGGAACAGCGCGTCGGTCACGGCGCCGTCGTCGTCGAACGTCTCGACGAACGCCACCGCGCTGTAGACGCCCGGGATGACGCGCGCCGTGGCGACGCCGTCCTCGAAGAAGAGGTCCGTGCCGAAGAGCTCGCCGTCCTCGGCGTCCAGCTTGACGGCCGCGCCCCACGTGTCCGCGGTGACGGGCTCGCCCTCCCGGTCGACGGCGCGCACCGTCAGGTCCACGTACTCGCGCTCCTTGGCCCAGCCGACGGGCGTGCGCACGTCCGTGCCGTCCGCGGACGTCGCCACGACGTTCCCGCCGACGGCGCCGATCGCGCCCGGTCCGTCGTGAGCGGTCACGTCGACCTCGGCCGTACCGCCCGCCGGGACGACGACGGAGTCCGCCGACAGCGTGAGCGCGTCCGGCACCGCGGTGCCCTCCGAGTCGAGGACGTCGGCCGCCAGGGTGAGCGTGACGTCGTCGGCGCCCGTGTTGGCGTACGTCAGGGTGCCGGTGGCCGACTCCCCGTCGTGCGGCCAGGTGAACGTGCCGAGCGACAGCGACGCCGGGGTCGCCGTGACCTCCTGCGCGACGGCGCCGGGGATCGTGATGCGCCCCGCGCCCTCGGACCAGACGTCCGCGCCCGTCGTCTCGGCCGAGCCCATCAGCGCGGCCTTGAGCGCCTGGCCGTCCAGGTCGGGCCGGGCCTGCTTGAGCACCGCCGCGGCGCCCGCGACGTGCGGGGCCGCCATGGAGGTGCCGCTCAGCGCGGTGTACAGGTCGTCGACCGGGTCGCCCACGGCCGTGCCCGTGGCCAGCGCGGCGACGATCCCGTCGCCCGGCGCCACGACGTCCGGCTTGAGCAGCCCGGGTTCGAAGCCGCCGCGGCTGGAGTAGGGGGTGACCGTGTCGGAGTCGTCCACGGCGCCCACCGTCAGGGCCGACGCCGCGATGCCCGGCGAACCCACGGTGCCGTACCCCAGCTCTCCATAGTTGCCCGCGGAGACGACGAACAACGTGCCGTACCGCGCGGACAGCTCGTCCACCGCCACGGCGTCCGGTGAGGGGACGTCGAAGAACAGGCTGCCGAGCGACAGGTTCACGACGTCGGCGCCCTCCGCGGCCGCCCACTCCATGCCCTCGATGACGCCGGACAGCTCGCCGAAGCCGTCGTCGTCCAGCACCTTGCCGACCAGCAGGTCGGCGTCCGGGGCCACGCCCTGGTTCACGCCGTCGGACGCCTCGCCCGACCCGGCCACGATCGAGGCGACGTGCGTGCCGTGGCCGGCGCCGTCGGTCACGTCGCCCTTGCCGGTGAAGTCGCGCTCGCCGACGACGACCTCGTCGAGGTCGGGGTGCGTCGCGTCGATGCCCGAGTCGAGCACGGCGACCGTGACGCCCTCGCCCGTGTAGCCGGCCTCCCACGCCTCGGGGGCGCCGATCTGCGGCATCGAGTCGGCGTCCGACGCCCGGACCGGCTGGTCCAGCCAGACGTAGCCGACGGCGTCGGGGGCCGGGGTCTTCCGGGCCTGCTTGCCGGGGGCCTCGACCGGGGCGAGGCTGTCGAGGAGCTTCTCGGCCCGGCCCCTGGGCAGCACGTCGGCCACCGCGCCCAGGGACTCGAGGTCGCGGTCGGGCGTGATGCCCGCCGCCGTCCAGTCCTGCTCGGGCGGGGCCGCGGAGCGGGCGGGGGTGTCGCCGTCGGCGTCGGCTGCGGTCGCGGTCGCGGCCGCCGTCGCGGTCTGGACGATGACGGGGAGCGTGTCGCGCGAGGCGTCGTCGTAGCCGGCCTCGACCAGGCCGGCCACGTCGAACAGCGCGCGGTCCAGGCGGCCGGGCACGAGCCGCGCCACGTCGCGCGGGGTGACGTAGAGGTGGTCCCCCTCGCGCTGCTGGAAGAACGCCATGTGCTCCCGGCCCGGGCCGGGCCGGACGATCACCGTCTCCGGGTCGGGCGTGCCGTCGGCCGCGGTCTTCATGGTGACGACGTCGCCCGTCAGCAGCGTCACGCTCACCGTGCGCCCCGGGGCGGTGGGCTGCTGCCGGGTGTCCTGCGGTGCCGGTGTGTCCTGCGGTACGGACGCGGTGGCCCACGTCCCCCCGCCCAGCGCGATCGCCAGAGCGACCGCCGCTGCACTTGCTCTCTTGCGCATCGGGTTCTCCCGTCCGAGTCGAGCACGCCGCCTGTGCGGCGCCACGACTTCCAGACGCACGCGAACCTCCGCGGGGTTGCGTGACCTGGGAAAATACTCGGAACGGACTTCCGGGACGGACTACGCGAGACGGCTTCTCCGGGTGCACTTCGAGGCCTAAGTTTCTCCGCTTTGAGCCGGCTCAAAGCGGAG
>NZ_JBHVEG010000311.1:0-3670 GCF_042802395.1 Promicromonospora sp. NPDC057488 | reverse complement strand
ATGTAAGGTGGTCGGTAGCTCGGACTGCCGCCCACCTGACATTCTGCCGACCGCCCGAACTGCCGACCGCTCGCCCGCGGCCGGCGCGCTTCCGGTACCGCAGGACGACACGCACCGGCACCGGGGTGCGACGCGACCGGCCCGCTCCCGGCGTAGCGTGCGAGCATGCTGGGCACCACCCGTCCGAACAGCGCCGCCCTGGCGGACCCGCCCGTGACCGGGCCGTTCGACCGTCCGCGGCCGCGGGTCTTCGTCGCCGTGGCCGTCGCGGTGGCCTCCGTCGTGGGCTCGCTCGGTGCCTCCCGCGGCCAGGGGTGGGCCACCGACCTCGACCTCGGCGGGCTGCTCCTGCTGCTGGTGTCGCCCGCGGCGCTCCTGCTCCTGCTGCCGCGCCGGCCCGCGCTCGCCGCGGTGCTGTCCGTCGCCGCCACGTTCACCTTCCTCCTGGTCGGGTACCCGTGGGGCCCGGTGTTCCTGGGGCCCTTCGCCGTGCTGGCGGGGGTGATGCTCAGCGGTGAGGCGCGCCGGGCGAGGGTGATCGCCTGGTCCGGGGCCGCACTGCTCGCGGGCGGCGTCGGCGTCGCGGCGACGCTGCTCGTCCCCCGCCTCCGGCGGTTCCTGGCCGAGAACCCGATCGAGCCCGACCGGTCCTGGGGTCCCCCGGGTTACCACGGCCCCGGCTGGGCCGACGCCGACGGCTCGTGGTTCGTCACCACCGGCGCGCTCGTCGCGGGGGCCGCCTGGCTCGCCGTCGTCCTGCTGGTGGCGAGCGGGGCGCGCGACCGGATCGCACGCCGGGCGGCCGCGCGGGCCGCCGCCCGGGAGACCGCCGCCGAGCGGGAGCGCACCGCCGTCGCGTCGGAGCGGCTGCGGATCGCCCGCGAGCTGCACGACGTGCTGGCCCACTCGCTGTCCGCGATCAACGTCCAGGCGGGCGTGGGCCTGCACCTGATCGACCGGAACCCCGGCCAGGCGCGCGAGGCGCTCACCAACATCCGCGACACCAGCAAGGACGCGCTCGCCGAGGTCCGCACGGTGCTGGGCATCGTCCGCGAAGGGACGGCCCCGTCCACTTCGGGAGCGCAGCCGCTCGGCTCGGCCAGCCTCACCGGCCCGCCCGCCGTCGGCTCGCCTGCGACCGGCTCATCTGCCGCCGGCCAGCCCGCTGCCGCGGACCCGCAGTGGGACGACGCCGCGCCGCTCGCCCCCACCTGGGACCTCACCGGCCTGCGCCGGCTCGCCGACCAGGCGCGCGCCGACGGTCTCGACGTCACCGTCGAGCTCACCGACGTGGACGACCTGCCCGACCACGTCGCCGGCGTCGTGCACCGCGTGGTCCAGGAGTCGCTGACGAACGTCCGCCGGCACGCGCCGTCGGCCCGTGCGGTCACGCTGTGCGTGACCAGGGACGACGCCGTCGAGGTGGTGGTGGCCGACGACGGCGCCCCCACGGGCGCGGGACCGGTCGAGGCCGGGTACGGGCTGCTCGGGATGCGCGAGCGCGTCGAGGGCGCGGGCGGCACGCTGACCGCCGGCCCACGCAGGACCGGCCCCGGCTGGGAGGTCCGGGCGCGGCTCCCCGTGGCCCCGCGGTCCCGGACGTCGTCCGCGGCGGACCGGGCCGCGGGCGGGCCGGCGTCCGCCGAAGGCCCGCCACCCACCGCACCGCCGAACCAGGCCGAGCAGTCCGACGCACCGGAGACCGGAGAAACCGCATGATCGACGTCCTGCTCGCCGACGACCAGGCCCTGGTGCGCGGCGGGTTCCGCGCCCTGATCGACTCCGAGGACGACATGCGCGTCGTGGCGCAGGCCGCGACCGGCGACGACGCGGTGGCGCTCACCCTGGAGCACCTGCCCCAGGTGGTGCTGATGGACATCCGCATGCCCGGCCTGGACGGGCTCGAGGCGACGCGGCGGATCATCGCGGAGCCGCGCGCGGCGGGCGTGCACGTGGTGGTGGTGACGACGTTCGAGCTCGACGAGTACGTCACCGAGGCGATCCGCGCCGGGGCGTCCGGGTTCCTGGTCAAGGACACCGAGCCCGCGGAGCTGGTGCGGGCGGTGCGGGTGGCGGCGTCGGGCAACGCGCTGCTGTCGCCCACGGTGACGCGGCGGCTGCTGGCCAAGGTCGCGGACGCGACCCGGACCGTGCGGCCGGTGCCTGCCCTCGCCGAGCTCACCCCGCGCGAGCGGGAGGTGCTGGTCGAGGTCGCGGGCGGGCTCGCCAACGACGAGATCGCCGGCCGGCTGTACCTGTCGGAGTCGACCGTGAAGACGCACGTCTCGCGGGTGCTCATGAAGACCGGCTCGCGCGACCGCGCCCAGCTCGTGGTGCTGGCGTACGAGGCGGGCCTGGTCCGCCCCGGATGGTCGGAAGGTCGAACGACCTGAGCCCGGGGCGGCACCAGTGGGGTAGCCCGGCAGGTACGCCGGGCTGACGCCCCCGGCGCCGGGCAGCGGCAGCCTGGTGGTGTGGCCGGAACGACCGGCCGAACCGACTGCTGGAGGTCGACATGCTCACCGCGACGACGGAGGTCCTCGCCAACGGGCCGCACTACGGCTGGGGCGGACCCGGCCCGTTCTTCTTCATCTTCCCGCTGCTCTGGTTCCTGCTGTTCGCGACCGTGGTCTTCCTGATCGCCCGGCGGGCCCGGCGGGGCGGACGCGGCGGATGGGGCGGACCGTGGGCCGCCCACGCGGCCGCGGGCACCGACCCCGTGACGCTGCTCGGCACCCGGTTCGCCCGCGGCGAGATCGACGAGGCCGAGTACCGGTCCCGGCTCGCCGTGCTCCGCTCCGTGGGTCCGACGCCGCCCGCGACGTCCGCGCCGCCCGCGGCCCCCGGAAGCGCCGCGCCGCAGGACCAGCCGCCGTCGGACGACCCCCGCTGACGGCCACCACGCACCCCACCATGCCGGGCGCCCGGACCACTGCGGTGGCCCGGGCGCCCGGTTCGTGGGGCGCGTGCGGCGCGAACCGGACGGGGGCGTCCGGGTGAGAGCACCGGCGATTGGCCTCCGGTCGCGGGCGTGCCGCTAGACTCGCGGGCGAGTGCGGTCGAACCGCACTTTCTGACCCGATGACGTGAGGGAAGTAGATCGTGAGCACCAGTAAGAACTGGGCGGCCGTGGCCGTGGTCGCCAGTGCGCTCCTGCTGTCCGGATGCGGGGCCCTCGAGGACATGGCCAACGACTTCACGCCCTCCAGCGGCGAGGTGGAGCAGGTCGCCCCGTCTCCCGTGGCCGAGGCCCCGATCAGCACCGGCGAGTTCGACATTGTCGAGTCGTGCAAGCAGTTCTTCGCCGGGCCGCTCGTGACGAACATCGGGAACGAGGCCGGGACGGTCGCCCAGCCGCTGGACGAGGAGACGACCGGCAGGGTCACCGGCATCAGCGTGGCCCTCGGCAAGATCATCGGCAGGGCGGACGAGGTCAGCATCGCCCACCTCGAGGCCGTGCGTGCGCCCTTCGACCAGGCGCTGGACGGCTCCATCGCCCGGCCCAGGGCGGTCGTCGGCGCGATCAACTCGTACAAGGCCGCGTGCGAAGAGGCCGGCTTCAAGGGCTGACCGCCCACCGAGCCCGCTGAGGCGGCAGCCTCGAAGGACAGCCTCGCGCGACAGCAGAGCGCCTGCCCGGCTCCCCGGCCGTCACCGGGGGCGCCGGGCA
>NZ_JBHVEG010000310.1:0-3793 GCF_042802395.1 Promicromonospora sp. NPDC057488 | reverse complement strand
GGCCTAAGTTTCTTCGCTCTGCGGCCCCGCAGAGCGAAGAAACTTAGACCTCGAAGGTGAGCGCGGTCGCGGGCGTCAGGCCCGGATCTCCTCCAGGTACTCCGCGATGCGGCCGATCGCCTCGGTGAGCACCTCGACGTCGGGCAGCGTGACCAGGCGGAAGTGGTCGGTCTCGGGCCAGTTGAAGCCCGTCCCGTGGGTCACCAGGATCTTCTTGGCGCGCAGCAGGCCGATCACGAAGGCCTCGTCGTCCTTGATCGGGTACATCTCCGGGTCGAGCCGCGGGAAGCAGTACAGGGCGCCGCGCGGTCGCACCGAGGTGACGCCCGGGATCTCGTTGAGCAGCTTGTCCGCCAGCATGGCCTGCTCGTAGAACCGGCCGCCGGGCTGGATCAGGTGCTCGATCGACTGGTAGCCGCCGAGCGCCGTCTGGATGGCGTGCTGCGCCGGCACGTTGGCGCACATGCGCATGTTGGACACGAGGGTCAGGCCCTCGATGAAGTCGGTCGCGCGGTGCTTGGGGCCGGAGATCATGGCCCAGCCCGACCGGTAGCCGCAGATCCGGTACGCCTTGGACAGGCCGCTGAACGTGATGCACAGGACGTCGTCGTCGGCGAACGTTGCGGTGTGGTGGTGGGTGGCGCCGTCGAACAGGATCTTCTCGTAGATCTCGTCGCTCAGGAGCACCAGGTCGTGCTTGCGCGCCAGCTCCGCCAGCCCCTTGACGATCGACTCGCTGTACACCGCGCCGGTCGGGTTGTTCGGGTTGATGATCACGAGCGCCTTCGTGGCGGGCGTGATGCGCGACTCGATGTCCTCCAGGTCCGGGTTCCACCCGTTGGACTCGTCGCAGCGGTAGTGCACGGGCGTGCCGCCCTGCAGGCTCACGGCCCCGGTCCACAGCGGGTAGTCCGGCGCGGGCACCAGCACCTCGTCGCCGTCGTCGATCAGCGCCTGCAGCACCATGCTGATCATCTCGGAGACGCCGTTGCCGATGAAGACGTCGTCCACGTGCGTGTCGATGCCGTGCGACTGGTAGTAGTGCGCCACGGCGGTGCGCGCCGAGTAGATGCCACGGCTGTCGCTGTACCCCTGCGACTGCGGCAGGTGGTGGATCATGTCCGCCAGGATCGCCTCGGGCGCCTCGAACCCGAACGGCGCGGGGTTGCCGATGTTCAGCTTGAGGATCTTGTGACCCTCGGCCTCCAGCCGGTACGCCTCCTCCAGGATCGGACCCCGGACGTCGTACCGGACGGACTTCAGCTTGCGGCTCTGCCTGATCTCTCGCACCCGCTCATGGTCGCAGGTCCCGGCGGGTGCCCCCGTCAGCCGTCCGCGAGCCGCGCCGGAAAACCACCCGTCGCCACCGGACCCCAGCGCTCGATCGTGATCCGCACGAGCGACTTGCCCTGCTCGACCATCGCCGCGCGGTACTCGTCCCAGTCCGGGTGCTCCTTGCCCGCGGCGACCCGGAAGTAGTCGACCAGCGGCTCCACCGACTCCGGGACGTCCAGCACCTCGGCCGTGCCGTCCACCTGCACCCACGCCTCGCCGAAGTCCCCGCCGAGCGCCATGAACGACGCCGCCGGCCGCTTCTTCAGGTTCCGCACCTTGGCCCGCTCGGGGTACGTCGAGACGACGACCCGGCCCTCCGCGTCCACCCCGTACGTCACGGGGCTGAGCTGCGGGGCGCCGTCGGCCCTCGTCGTCACGAGGATCCCGTTGCGGCGCGAGCGCAGGAACTCCAGCAGCTCGTCCCGGGACACGGTCGTGTTGGTCGCGATAGTCCTGGCCATGGGCGTCAGGCTACGCGCCAGGCCGGGGCGCCACGGCGTCGTCCACAGCCGGCGGCGCCAAGGTGGCCCGGCGGTGACTAGAATTCTCGGGACCCTCAACCCACGCTGGAAGGACTTCTTCGTGCTCCGCACCCACACGGCCGGCTCTCTGCGGGCCGAGCACATCGGCCAGACCGTCACCCTCACGGGCTGGGTCGACCGCCGCCGTGATCACGGGGGAGTGGCGTTCATCGACCTGCGCGACGCGTCCGGCATCGCCCAGGTCGTCATCCGCGACGAGGAGATCGCCCACCCCCTGCGCGCCGAGTTCGTGCTGCAGGTCACCGGCGAGGTCGGCCGCCGCCCCGAGGGCAACGCCAACCCCAACCTCGCCACCGGCGAGATCGAGGTCGTCGCCACCGAGGTCGTCACCCTGAACGAGTCGGCCCCGCTGCCGTTCCAGGTCTCCACGGCGCTCGCGGACACCGAGGTCATCGGCGAGGAGGCGCGCCTCAAGCACCGCTACCTCGACCTGCGCCGTCCGGCCCCCGCGCACGCGCTGCGCCTGCGCGCCAAGGCGAACCAGGCCGCGCGCCGCGTGCTCGACGAGCAGGACTTCGTCGAGATCGAGACCCCGACCCTGACCCGGTCCACGCCCGAGGGCGCCCGCGACTTCCTGGTCCCGGCGCGCCTGGCGCCCGGCTCCTGGTACGCCCTGCCGCAGTCGCCGCAGCTGTTCAAGCAGCTCCTCATGGTCGGCGGCATGGAGCGCTACTACCAGATCGCTCGCTGCTACCGCGACGAGGACTTCCGCGCGGACCGCCAGCCGGAGTTCACGCAGCTCGACGTCGAGATGAGCTTCGTGGACCAGGAGGACGTGATCGCCCTCGGCGAGAAGATCCTCCAGGCCCTCTGGGCGCTGGTCGACGTCAAGATCCCGACGCCCATCGAGCGCATCACCTTCCACGAGGCCATGCGCCTGTACGGCACGGACAAGCCGGACCTGCGCTTCGGCAACCCGATCGTCGAGCTCGCCGACTACTTCAAGGCCACGCCGTTCCGCGTGTTCCAGGCGGAGTACGTGGGCGCCGTCGTCATGGCCGGCGGGGCGGCCCAGCCGCGCCGCCAGTTCGACGCCTGGCAGGAGTGGGCCAAGCAGCGCGGCGCCCGCGGCCTCGCCTACGTGACGTTCACGGAGGAGGGTGAGCTCGGCGGCCCCGTCGCCAAGAACCTGTCCGACGACGAGCGGGCCGGCCTGGCCGCCGCGACCGGCGCGCAGCCGGGCGACGCGGTGTTCTTCGCCGCGGGCAAGACGACGGAGGCGCGCAGCCTGCTCGGCGCCGCCCGCCTGGAGATCGCCCACAAGACTGGCCAGATCGACGAGGACGCCTGGTCCTTCGTGTGGGTCGTGGACGCGCCCCTGTTCAAGCCGGCCGGCGAGGACGACGACGTCGACCTCGGCTCGTCCGCCTGGACCGCCGTGCACCACGCGTTCACGTCGCCCACGCCCGAGTGGATCGACACGTTCGAGAAGGAGCCGGGCGAGGCCCTGGCCTACGCCTACGACATCGTCTGCAACGGCAACGAGATCGGCGGCGGCTCGATCCGTATCCACCGCCGCGACGTGCAGGAGCGCGTCTTCGAGGTGATGGGCATCGGCCAGGAGGAGGCGCAGGAGAAGTTCGGCTTCCTGCTCGACGCCTTCGCGTTCGGCGCCCCGCCGCACGGCGGCATCGCGTTCGGCTGGGACCGCATCGTGTCCCTGCTGACGAAGTCGGCCTCGATCCGCGACGTCATCGCCTTCCCGAAGTCGGGCGGCGGGTTCGACCCGCTGACGGCGGCCCCGGCGCCCATCACGCCGGAGCAGCGCAAGGAGGCCGGCGTGGACTTCACGCCCGAGGCCGCGCCCGTGGCGGCCCCCACCGCGTGACGCGCCTGGACGGTCACGGGCTCGACCACGTCTTCCACCAGGTGCGCGCCGACGTCCTCGACGTCACGCGCGCCTGGACGGACAGCGG
>NZ_JBHVEG010000309.1:0-3815 GCF_042802395.1 Promicromonospora sp. NPDC057488 | reverse complement strand
CTCCCAGGGCTGAGAGAGCGACCACCCCTACGTTCGACTCCGGCGCGAGCGGCGCCGGCGCGAGCGGCGCCGGCGCGAGCGGCGCCGGGCGGTCAGGCGCCCGCGGCTACCTTTTCGGTGCCGGTGAGTGCCGTGGTGTCGTAGTCGACGCCGCCGAGGCTCGGCATCATCGAGTTGAGCTGCGGCTTCCACTTCGCGTAGTCGGCGGGGAAGCAGCGCTCCAGCAGGCCGGTCATCGCGGCGACGGCGGTCGAGGCGCCCGGGGAGGCGCCCAGCAGGCCGGCGATCGTGCCGTCCTTGGAAGCGACGACCTCGGTGCCGAACTCCAGCACGCCACCCTTGCCCTTGACCCACTTCATCACCTGGACGCGCTGGCCCGCGGTGATCTGTTCCCAGTCGCCCGGCTGCGCGGTCGGCATGAACCGCTGCAGCTCGTGGAACTTGGTCTCCGGAGCGGCGACGACCTGGCCGACCAGGTAGCCGGTGAGGTCCATGTTCTTCGCGGCCACGCCGAGCATCGTGCCGATGTTGTGCAGGCGCAACGACGTGATCAGGCCGAGGTACTTGCCCTTCTTCAGGTAGTTCGGGCTGAACCCGGCGTAGGGGCCGAACATCAGGTAGCTCTTGCCGT
The DNA here is from genome assembly GCF_042802395.1 of Promicromonospora sp. NPDC057488. Taxonomy (NCBI): domain Bacteria; kingdom Bacillati; phylum Actinomycetota; class Actinomycetes; order Micrococcales; family Promicromonosporaceae; genus Promicromonospora; species Promicromonospora sp. NPDC057488. Next base: position 3,184 of record NZ_JBHVEG010000309.1, on the reverse strand, counting down.
CCACGATGCGCGTGTCCAGGTGCGGCACGGACATCGGCGGGGCGCCGACGTCGGCCTTGCCGTAGACCTTGGCGTTGTGCTGGGCCACGATCTCGGGGTTCGCGGTGCGCAGGAACTCGCCCGAGATCGGGAAGCCGCCGTACCCGCGGGCCTCCTTGATGCCCGAGGCCTGCAGCAGGGGAAGCGCGCCACCGCCCGCGCCGACGAAGACGAACTTCGCGGTCACGGTGCGCCGGCGGGTCCCGGCGTTCCAGGAGCGGTCGTTCAGCGTGAGGCGCCAGCGGCCGTCCCGCAGCTTCTTCAGGCCGCGCACCTCGTGGTTCACGTGCAGCTCGGTGTTGCCCGAGGTGGCGAAGCCGATCAGCTTCTTGGTGAGCGAGCCGAAGTCGACGTCGGTGCCGGCGGCGGCGCGCGTGGCCGCGATGGGCTCGTCCGCGTCGCGGTCCAGGGTCATCAGCGGGGCCCACGAGCCGATGACGGCGGGGTCGGAGCTGAACTCCATGTCACGGAACAGCGGGTGGGCGCTCAGCGCGTCGAAGCGGCGGCGCAGGAAGTCCACGTTGTCGGCCCCGCGCACGAACGTCATGTGCGGCGTGACGTTGATGAAGTCGGTGCCCTCCATCAGACCGGCGGTGAGCAGGTGGTTCCAGAACTCGCGGGAGGTGTGGAACTGCTCGTTGATCTTCACCGCCTTGGAGATGTCGACGGAGCCGTCCTTGCGCTCCGGGGTGTAGTTCAGCTCGCAGAGGGCGGCGTGGCCGGTGCCCGCGTTGTTCCACGGGTTCGACGACTCGAGGGCCACCTCGTCGAGGCGCTCGTAGATCCCGACACGCCAGGTCGGCTCGAGGATCGTGAGCAGCGCGCCGAGGGTGGCGCTCATGATCCCTCCGCCGATCAGCGCGACGTCGACCTCTTCGGAGGGACGCGGGGCTGTCTGGAGGTAAGAAGTCACGCTCAGAAAGATAGCGCGCTTGTGAAAAGAGGAACGAGCGCTGTGGCATGAATCACGTGATGTGTCCCGTGACCTCGCTCACGGTATGGGCGCGGACGACAAGGCCGGGCCGACGCCGGGCCTAGCCGGGCCGACGGCGGCGGGCGGCGTGCCTCAGCGGACCGCCTGCGGGGCGAGCGCGGACAGCAGCCGCAGCTTCTCGTGGCTCTCGCTGCCGGGCAGTGCCGTGTAGACGAGCAGCCGGTGCGACTGGTCCGGGTCCAGCAGGGACTGGCACGTCAGCTCCAGCGCCCCGACCTCGGGGTGCACGAAGTGCTTCACCTCGTGCGGGCGGACGCCGATCTCGTGGTCCTCCCACACCCGCCGGAACTCCGCGCTGCGGGCAAGGAGCAGCTCCGCGTAGTGCGCCGCGCGGGAGCCCGGCCCGTGGACGGTCGCGACCTGCCGCAGGCCCGAGGCGAACATGCGGGTCAGGAACTCGTGCTCCTGCGGCGCGTACAGCTCGCGCGTGGCGGGGTCGGTGAACCAGCGGAAGCCGATGCTGCGCTCCGGCCCGGTGTAAGCCGTGGTGTCCCCGGTCAGCGCGACGCCCATCGGCGTCTGCCGCAGGGTCTCGCCGAGCTCGGTGACGATCTCCGCGGGGGTGTCGTCGAGGCGGTCCAGGATGCGCAGCAGCCCGGGGCTGATGTGCTCGCTGGTCGTGCCGCGCACCGGCGGCTGGTGCCCCGCCAGCCGGAACAGGTGGTCCCGCTCGTCCAGCGACAGGTGCAGCCCCTGCGCGATCGAGGCGATCATCTGCTCCGACGGGTGCGGCCCGCGCTCCCGTTCCAGCCGCGAGTAGTAGTCGGTCGACATGTTGCACAGCACCGCGACCTCCTCGCGCCGCAGCCCGCTCGTCCGACGGCGCTGCCCCCGCGGCATCCCGACGTCCTCGGGCTGCAGCAGCTCGCGGCGTCGGCGGAGGAACTCCGCCAGCCCGGTGCGATCGATCACGGTGTCCCCTGGTATCGAGTTCCGCTGGTGTTGCGTCCCGCTCTTTCTACCCCGTGCGCGACGGCGGAGCCACGGCCCGCCGATCCCCCTCTGCGGGGCCGACCCGTGCCCCGGCGAGCCTGTGATCGGCAGGCCCTGGATAGGTCCCGGCGGGCCGCCGAGGATCGATTCCGACGTCGCCGGAACGACGTCGCCGACCCGAAGTCGCCATCACGAAGGAGCGGGACCATGTCACGCACACCGATCGACATCACCGTGCCGAGCCTGGCCGGGAAGCGCGCGCTGATCACCGGCGCGAGCGACGGGATGGGCCTGGTCATGGCCACCCGCCTGGCCGCGGCCGGCGCCGAGGTGCTCATGCCCGTGCGCAACCAGCGCAAGGGCGAGGCCGCGGTCGCCACGATCCGGCGTACCGTCCCGGACGCGAACCTCGTGCTCGGCAGCCTCGACCTGTCCTCGCTGGCCTCGGTCGCGGCGCTGGGGGAGACCCTGCGCGCCGACGGGCAGCCGGTCCACCTCATGATCAACAACGCGGGCGTGATGCGGCCGCCGACCCGGCAGACCACGGCCGACGGGTTCGAGCTGCAGACGGGCACCAACCACCTGGGGCACTTCGCCCTGGTCGGCGCGGTGCTGCCGCTCCTGCGCGCCGGCCGCGCCAGCGTGACCTCGCAGGTCAGCGTCGCGGCCCGGCGCGGCTCGATCAACTGGGACGACGTGAGCTGGGAGCGTGAGTACGACGGCATGCGCGCCTACAGCCAGTCCAAGATCGCCTTCGGGCTGTTCGGCCTGGAGCTGCAGCGGCGCAGCGCGGCGGCCGGCTGGGGCATCACGAGCAACCTCTCCCACCCCGGCGTGGCGCCGACCAGCCTGCTCGCCGCGCGCCCGGAGCTCGGCCGCAGCGAGGACACGCCGCACATCCGGGGGATCCGCTGGCTCTCCGAGCACGGCATCCTGCTCGGCACCGTGCGGACGGCGGGGCTGCCGGCGCTGATGGCAGCGACCGACCCCGCTTCCCGGCCCGGCGCGCTCTACGGCCCGAGCGGCCCCGGCAACCTCGGCGGCGCGCCCGCCGAGCAGCGGATGTACGCGCCGCTGCGCAGCCCGCAGGACGCCGCGCGGGTGTGGGAGCTGTCGGAACGCCTCACCGGGGTCAGCTTCGCGGCCGCCGTCTGACCGCCGCCGGACCTGCCGACCCCGACGGGCCCGACGTGTCAGACGCTCAGGTCACCCGGGTGA
>NZ_JBHVEG010000308.1:0-3845 GCF_042802395.1 Promicromonospora sp. NPDC057488 | reverse complement strand
ACAGTCGTACGGCCGTCTCCTGGCCCTGCTCGCGGCCCGCGACGGCGACATCCAGCGCGCGGAGGACGCCCTCGCCGAGGCCTTCGAGCGCGCCCTCACGCACTGGCCCGCCGACGGCGTGCCGGCCAACCCGGACGGCTGGCTGCTCACCGTGGCCCGCAACCGGCTGCGCGACGTCTACCGCTCCGCCGCCTACCGCACCACCGTGCCGCCCGGCACCGGGCCCGAGCCCGCGGTCCCGCCCGAGGAGACCGACCCCGACCGCATCGGGGACCGCCGCCTGGAGCTCATGTTCGTCTGCGCGCACCCCGCGATCGAGGCCGGCATCCGCACCCCGCTCATGCTGCAGACCGTGCTCGGCGTCGAGGCCGCCGACATCGCGGCGGCGTTCGCCGTCCCCGCGCCCACCATGGCCCAGCGCCTGGTCCGGGCCAAGCGCCGCATCCGGGACGCGCGCATCCCGTTCCGTATCCCCGCCCGCCCGGAGGTGCCCGCGCGGCTGCCACCCGTTCTTGAGGCGGTGTACGGCGCGTACGCCATCGACTGGCGCGGCGCCGCGCCGGAGGTGCGCGGATCCCTCACCGGCGACGCCCTCACCCTGGCCCTGCTGCTGGCCGACCTGCTGCCCGAGCCCGAGGTGCTCGGCCTGGCCGCGCTGCTCTGCTTCTCCCTGGCCCGCGCCGACGCCCGCGAGGCCGACGGCGTCCTCGTGCCGCTCGACGAGCAGGACGTCGCCCGCTGGGACGGCGCCCTGATCGAGCGCGGCGAGGCGCTGCTCCGCCGCGCGCTGGCCGGGCCGCCCGACCCGTCCGACCCGTCCGACCCGTCCGACCCGCCCGGCCGGTTCCGGCTGGAGGCCGCCATCCAGTCCGTGCACTGCGCCCGGGCGCGCACCGGCCGCACCGACTGGCCGGCGCTCGTCACGCTGCACCGCGCGCTGCTGCGGGTGGCCCCGACGCTAGGTGGCCGGGTGGCGCTCGCCGCCGTGGTCGCGCGGGTCGACGGCGCTGGGGCGGGGCTGGCCGCGCTGGACGAGATCGCGGCGTCGGACCCGGCGTCGGGCCGGTTCCAGCCGCTGTGGGCGACCCGCGCGCACCTCCTGGCGACGCTGGGCGAGGGCGACGACGCCCGTGCCGCCTACGCCAAGGCCCGGTCGCTCACGACGGACCCGGCCGTGCGGGCCTTCCTGGCGGACCGGAGCGTCGCGACCGGGTGAGGTGGGCGGCCGTGGTCCCGAAAACCGCGTTCACCCCTCCCTACCAACGAAACGGGCTCCCGGTCCGTCCTTGTTCGACGAGGGCGCCCGGACGAGGGAGCCGGAACGGGGACCGACCATGACGACCAGCACAGCGATGATCACCGGCAAGGACGTTGCCGCGATCGAGCGTGACCTGCGACGCATGGAGCTCCTGAACCGGCGCGAGCAGAGGATCCGCGCGGGCGGACGGCCCGCACCTGCGATCTCGTACCTCAAGCTCGCCACGCGCCCCCGCGACCGCTGGCGGTACCAGGACGTGTGACGACGGACGGGCGGGGCCGCAGATCCAGGGGGTTCGGCGGCCCCGCCTCATTTCACCCTGGAATTTACACGGACCGATCATGACCAGGCCCTTAGGCTCCTTGGCATGAGCGGACACCAATCTCCCCACCTGCCTGCGGACGGTCATGCGCCAGTTCCGCCCCCGCCAGGTGGGTACGACACGGTGCCTCCGGGCGGCGGTCCGCCGCCGCCCCCGCCCGTTCCGCCGTCCGGCGACACGATGCCGGGCCACCACGTGCCCGTCCAGAACGTGCCCGGCCCGCCGCCGCCCGTGGTCCCCGGGGCCGGCGGCCAGCCCGCCGGTGACCCGCCCCGGCGCAACGGACGGCGCGCGCTGATCATCGCCGCCGTGGTGCTCGTGCTGCTCGGCGCCGGCGTCGGCGCCTGGTTCCTGCTGCGCCCGCCGCCGATCCCCGACCCGGAGCCCGCCGCCGAGGAGCTCGCGGCCGCGCTCCAGGCGGGCACGCCCGCGGACTTCCCCCTGACGATGGACACCTCCGCCTCGCCCGACGAGCAGTACGCCGCCGTGTTCGAGCAGCTCGTGGCCGCCGTCGGCGAGGACGCCGGGACCGTGGCGCTCAAGAGCGTCACCCCGCTGGAGGAGGGCGACGGCGGGACCGCGACGGCCACCGCGACCTTCACGTGGACCTGGCCCGTGGCCAGCGAGGAGGCCTGGGAGTACGAGACCGTCGCGCAGCTCACCTACCCCGGTCCGGCCGACGGCGAGGCCGGGGAGTGGGAGGCCGCCTGGGACCTCGGCGTGCTTGCGCCCGGCCTGGAGGCCGGCGAGCGGCTCGCCGTCGAGCGCACCGAGCCGGTGCGCGGCGACATCGTCACGACGAGCGGCGAGACCCTCGTGGGGCTCACCCCCGTGCACCGCGTGGGTATCGACAAGACCCGACCGGGCTGGGAGACGGCCGCCGCGCAGCTCGGCGAGGTGCTCGACTTCGACCAGGCGACCACCGACGACATCGCCGCGCAGGTGCAGGCCGCGGGCGCGAAGGCGTTCATCGACGTCATCACGATCCGCGACAACGACCCGGAGTACGACTTCGAGGCCGCCATGGCGATCAACGGCGTGGTCGGCATCCCGGACGAGATCCCCCTCGCGCGCGACCGCGACTTCGCGCGGGCCGCGCTCGGCACGGTCGGCGAGGCCACCGAGGAGATCGTCAAGGAGTCGAAGGGCACGATCAAGGCCGGCGACATGGTGGGCCTCTCCGGCGTGCAGGCCGCGTACGACGAGCAGCTGCGCGGGGTGCCCGGCCTGGCCGTGACGATCGAGCCGGCCGAGGGCGGCGAGGGCCGCGAGGCCTTCACGATCGAGAAGCAGGACGGCGAGCCGGTGGCCGTCTCGCTCGACCCGGCGACCCAGCTGCGCGCCCAGGCGGCGCTGGCGGACTTCGGCGACCTGGCGACCGCGATCGTCGCGATCAAGCCCTCGACCGGCGCGGTGCTCGCGGTGGCGTCGGGCCCGGGTTCCGAGGGGTTCAACACGGCGACGCTGGGCCAGTACCCGCCTGGCTCCACGTTCAAGATCGCGACGTCGCTCGCGATGCTCCGCTCCGGGACGACGCCGGACTCCACGCTGCCGTGCACCGCCACGATCAACGTGGAGGGCCGCGAGTTCAAGAACGTGCCGGGCTACCCGCAGTCCGCGATGGGTGACGCCGTGCCGTTCCGCACGGTCTTCGCGAACTCCTGCAACACGGCCTTCATCTCGCAGCACGACGCGATCTCGCAGCAGCAGCTGCACGACGCCGCCGCCGCGCTCGGCCTGGGCGCCGACCACACGGTGCCGTTCGGCGGGTCCGCCGGGTTCGGCGACGTGCCGACCGAGGCGTCCGGCACGGAGCACGCGGCGTCGATGATCGGGCAGGGCCAGGTGCTGGCCACCCCGCTCGCGATGGCGACCGTCGCGGCCAGCGTCTCCGCCGGCCACACGGTCTCGCCGTGGCTGGTCGAGCCGACGGGCAAGGACGCCGAGGCGAAGCCGGCGGGCGACCTGACCGAGGACGAGGCGGCCACGCTGCGCGACCTCATGGGCGGCGTCGTCGCGGAGGGTTCGGCCACCCTGCTGCAGGACGTGCCCGGGATCGTCGGCGCCAAGACCGGTACCGCCCAGTTCGGCGACGGCTCCAAGGCCCACGTCTGGATGCTCGCCGTCGCCGACGACCTGGCGGCGGTCGTGTTCATCGAGGAGGGCGAGCTGGGCTCGACGACGGCCGGCCCGGTGATGCACGAGTTCCTCAAGGGGAACTGAGCCAGGAACGAGACAGAGCGCCTGCCCGGCGCCCCCGGTGAC
>NZ_JBHVEG010000307.1:0-3857 GCF_042802395.1 Promicromonospora sp. NPDC057488 | reverse complement strand
GCACAGGCCTGTGCCGACCTCGAAGCAAACTGCCGACTCACTGAGGGAACTGCCGACCTGACGTGGGGAACCGGTGGCCCCAAGGCACGGTGAGGGGCGTCGGCTCAGGTGCACCGCTTAGAGTGGCGCGCATGCAGCACGTCAACTCCGGCACCCCGACCGGGGCGCGCGGGGTAGACCCGGTCGTGGCGGTTCTCGGGCCGGTCGCCGTGCTGTCCGACGACGGTCCGGTGGCCCCGCGCGGCGCCCGCGCCGCCGGCCTCGTCGCGCTGCTCGCGCTGGCCGCGCCTCGCGCCGTGACGGTCTCGTCGCTGGTCGACGCGCTGTGGGGCGACGACCTGCCCGCCAACCCCAGGGGCGCGCTGCAGAACCTGGTGTCCCGGCTGCGCGCGCTGAGCCCCGACGTCGTGCGGTTCACGCCCGCGGGATACGCGCTCGGCGACCCGAGCGACCTGGACCGCGCACGGGCGGCCGTGGTTGAGGCACGAGAGCTCCTGGAGCAGGGGCCGGCCACGGCCGGTGCAGCGCTTGCGAACCAGGCCCCGGACGGCGGGCGTGCCGGGGCAGCCGCCGTCCTCCTCGACAACACGCTCGCCCTCTGGCGCGGGGAGCCAGGAGACGGGCTGGACGACGCAACACCCGGACTGGCCGCCGAGTTGCGCGACACCGCCGGGCGGCTCCACGACGAGCTGACCGGCCTGCGCCGCCGGGCCGCCGTGGCCGCGGGCGACGTCGCGACCGTGACCACGCTCGCCGGTGCGGCCCTGGCCGCCGACCCGCTCGACGAGGACGCCGCGCGCGACCTCATGACGGCGCTCGCGGCGTCGGGCCGTCCCGACGAGGCGGTGCGCGTGTTCGGGCGCCTGCGGCACGCGCTGGTCGCCGAGCTGGGCGCCGACCCCGCACCCGATCTGGTGGCGCTCTACGAGCGGATCGTCGCCACGCGGCCGAGCGTCCCGGAGCCGAGCATCGGCGAGCCCGGCCTCGCCGAGCCCCGCAGCACCACGCCTGACGGTCCCGTGCCGGCCCCCGCCACTCCGGTGGACGTCACCAGACCTGGCACCGGTCGCTTCGTGCGCGGGCTCCGCGCCGCTGCCACGCCCCTGATCGGCCGTGACGACGACGTCCGCGCCGTCGTCGGCGAGCTCACGCGGAACCGCGTGGTGACGATCCTCGGCGCGGGCGGGCTCGGCAAGACCCGTCTGGCCCAGGAGGTGGCGCGCACGGTCGCGGAGGACGGGGCCGCGGCGTCGTCGGGCCCGCTGGGCGGGATGTCCGTCGCGGTGGCGGAGCTCGCCGGCGTGCGTACCGACGAGGACGTGGCGCTCGCGATCGCGGACGGTCTGGGCCTGTCGTCGGCCGCGGCGTCCACCCGCCTGGCCGACCGCCTGCTTGCCGGCGACCTGCGCGACCGCATGGTGGAGCGGGCGCGGGGTGGCCGGACGCTCCTGGTGCTGGACAACTGCGAGCACGTGCCCGACGGCGCGGCGCGCTGGGCGGACGTGCTGCTCTCGGCCGCGCCCGGGCTGCGCATCCTGACCACGAGCCGGGCGCCCCTGCAGGTCGCGGCCGAACAGGTGTACCCCCTGGCGCCGCTCGCGTCGGCCGGCGCGGCGGGCGACTCCGGCGTCGCGCACGGCCCGGCCGTCGAGCTGTTCCGGCAGCGCGCCCTCGCCGCGCGCCCCGGCGCCCAGCTGCCCGACGCCGTCGTCGCGCGGCTCTGCGACCGGCTCGACGGGCTGCCGCTGGCGATCGAGCTGGCCGCCGCCCGGGTGCGGACGCTGTCGGTCGAGGAGATCGAGCGGCACCTGGGCGCCCGGTTCGCCCTGCTGCGCGGCGGCGACCGCACCGTGCCGGACCGGCACCGCACGCTCGAGGCCGTCATCGAGTGGAGCTGGAACCTGCTGGAACCCTCGCAGCGCGCGCTGTGGCGCCGGGTCTCCGTGCTGCCCGACGGGCTGTCCGCGCAGGCCGCGGCGGCGCTCGGGCGGCTCGGGCCTGCTGCGGAGGGCGCTGCACCGGCGGTCGGACCCACCGACGAGGTGCCGCTCGACGTGCTCGACGACATCGACGGCCTGGTGCTCCAGTCCCTGCTGGTGGTCGAGGAGGACGCCGCCGCTCCTGGCGCCGCCGGGGGCGCTCCGGCCCCTGTCCGCTACCGGATGCTGGAGACGGTCCGCGAGTTCGGCCTGCTGCGGCTGGCCGAGGCGGGCGAGGACGACGCCGTCCGCGACGCGCTGCTGCGCTGGGGCAAGGACGTCGCGACGTACTGCACGTCCCGGCTGCTCGGGCCCGACCAGGTGACCGCGATCGGCCTGCTGCGGTGCGAGCACGAGAACCTGCTGTTCGCGATCCGGGCGGCCGCGCGTGCGGGGCGACCGGACGTCGTCGTGCACGGGTTCGTGGCGCTCGGCGGCGCGTGGACCCTGCGCGGGGCGGAGGACCGCGCGGCCGACCTCGCGCCCGCCGTCCTTGACGCCGTCACGGGGTGGGCGGTCCCGGCCGCGGAGGCCGACGTCACCGCGCTGGCGCTCGCGTACGCGGCGGCCACCACGGCGTTCTCCGGGACGACGGCGAACCTGCGGGCGCTGGCCCGGCTGCGGCGTGTGCTGCGCGACCACGGCGACGCCGTCGGGCCGCGGACCCGGGCGGTGGCGAGCATGCTGCTGGCGGGGGCGCCGGGTGCGGTGCTCGGCCTGCGCGACTCGGACGATCCGCTCATCGCCTTCCTGGCCCACCTCGTCATGTCGCAGGAGGCGGAGAACGCCGGGCGGCTCGACGAGGCGCTGGCCGGCGCGGAACGCGCGTACCAGCTCGCCCAGGGGATCGGCGACGTCGCGAGCCGGGCCGGCGCCGCGATGTTCCTGGCCACCACGGCGTTCGGCGCGGGGGACAGCGGAACCGCGAAGCACTGGTCCCGCGTGGCGCGCGAGGGCCTGACGGTGATCGGCGCCGACGGCGCGCTGCGGCAGCTCGACTGGGTGGACCTCGGGGCCGCGATCGCCGACGGCGACCTGGCGGGCGCCGAGCGGATCTGCGCGCGGGTCGAGCGTGCCGGGGACAAGCCGGACCAGGCCGAGCGCGGGGGAGACGAGTCGCGCGCCGTGGTCCGGGCGGGCCGGGCCGAGATCGCGTGGGCGCGGGGCGAAGTCGCCGAGGCGCTCGACCTGTACGAGCAGGCCGTGCGGGTGTTCGCGGACCTCACTGTTCCCGGGGGCGAGCTCGTGTTCGACGGCGGCGGGGCCGATGGCGGCGTGCTCGGTGACGGCAGGGCTGACCCTTCCCCGGCCGCGCCCTGGGCGGTGATCGTCGGGTCCGCGTGGATCGTGCGGCTGGTCGACGCCGGGCAGCACGCGAGTGCGCGGCAGGTGGCCGACGTCGTGCGGCGTCGTGCGGTGGTGCTGTACCGAGAGCTCATGCGGCACATGGCCGATCATCCCGTGCTCGGCACGGTGTGCCTCGCGCTGGGCGCGGTGCTCGTGTCGGGTGGGGCGGGAGACGCGGTCGGCGTGGAGCTGGGGGCTGACGGTGCGCGGGGCGATGGCGAGCGGGGCGACGGTGTGCGGGCTGACGGCGAGTGGGCCGGTGGTGCACGGCCCGGCCCCGCCGTCGGGCTGGAGCTGCTGGCCCTGGCCGAGGTGCTGGGCTCCCGGCAGGACTTCATGGCGCTGCGCCGCGCGCCGGTCCTCGCGGCGGCTGCCGAGCGGCACGGCGCCGACGCGGTGGCCGCCGCGCGGGCCCGCGTCGCGGCGGTCCCGCGCGAGACGCTGGCGGAGCACGCCCTCACCACGCTCGAGACGCTCACGACGGTCGAGCCGGTGAACGTAGGGTTGGTCGCTCCATGAGCCCTCATGGAG
>NZ_JBHVEG010000306.1:0-3993 GCF_042802395.1 Promicromonospora sp. NPDC057488 | reverse complement strand
AGCTTGTCGAGACCGGGGTCTCGACAAGCTCGACCAGCGGGGGATCGACCGACGGGGGAGCGACCAGCCGCACCGACGGGTCGGGCACCGGCACCGCGGAGAGCAGCGCCTGCGTGTAGGGGTGCCGTGCGGCGTCGTACACGTCGGCCTCGGGGCCTTGCTCGACGATGCGGCCCAGGTACATGACGGCGACGTCGTGGGCTATGTGCCGCACCACGCCGAGGTCGTGCGCCACGAACAGGTACGACAGGCCGAGCTCCTCCTGGAGGTCCTCCAGCAGGTTGATCACCTGGCCCTGCACGGAGACGTCGAGCGCCGAGACCGGCTCGTCGCAGACCAGGATCTTGGGCCGCAGGGCGAGCGCGCGGGCGATCCCGACGCGCTGCCGCTGCCCGCCCGAGAACTGGTGCGGGTACCGGTTCGCGTGGTCGGGGTCCAGGCCCACGAGCTCCAGCAGCTCACCCACCGCGGCTCGGCGGCCGCCCGCCGGGTCGATGCCGTGGATGGCGAACGGCTCGCCCACGATCTCGCTCACCGACATGCGCGGGTTCAGCGACGTGTACGGGTCCTGGAACACCATCTGCACGTCCCGGCGGAGCTGCTTGCGGCCCGCCCGGGAGCGGCCGGCGACGTCCTCGCCGTCCACCAGCACCTGGCCGCTGGTCGGCGTCTCGACGCCGACCAGCACGCGGGCGAGCGTCGACTTGCCCGAGCCGGACTCGCCGACCAGGCCCAGGGTGCGGCCCCGGTCCAGGGTGAGCGAGACGCCGTCGACGGCCTTCACGGCCGCCGCCGAGCGGCGCAGCAGCCCGGAGCGCACCGGGTAGTGCTTGACGAGGTCGCGGACCTCGAGCACCGCCCGGTCGTTCGCGGGCCGCTCGTCGACGAGCTCGGCGCCCGCCGGTCGTGACTCAGTCATCGGGGTCTCCCTTCGGCTCGGGCACCGACCCACCGGACGCCGACGCCGCCACGCCGGCCTCGGGGGCGGGTTCCCGTCCGGCCATGATGTCCGACGCGAAGTGGCACGCCGACATCCGGCCGGGCGCCGGGGTCGCCCGCGGCGGCACGTCGGTGCGGCAGACGTCGCGGGCGGCGTCGCACCGCGGGTGGAACGGGCAGCCCGACGGCATCGCGGCCGGGCTCGGCGGGCGGCCCGGGATCACGGGCAGCCGGCCCGTCCCGGCCGCGGACGGGATGGACCGCAGCAGCGCCCGCGTGTACGGGTGGGCGGGCGCCGTGTAGACGGGCACCACGGGCGCCTGCTCGACGGCGCGGCCCGCGTACATGACCGTGACGTCGTCGGCGACGCCCGCCACGACGCCCAGGTCGTGCGTGATCAGCACGAGGCCCATGTGCCGCTCCGCCTGGATCTCGGCGAGCAGCCGCAGCACCTGCGCCTGGACCGTGACGTCGAGGGCCGTGGTGGGCTCGTCCGCGATGAGCACGTCGGGGTCCATGGCCAGCGCCGTCGCGATCATCACGCGCTGGCGCATGCCGCCCGAGAACTGGTGCGGGTACTCCTTCACGCGGGCCTTCGCGTTCGGCACCTTGACCAGGTCGAGCAGCTCGACCGCCCGCTTGCGGGCGTCACCCCGCGACAGCCCGCGCCGGGCCCGCAGCGCCTCGGTGAGCTGGTAGCCCACGGTGTGCACGGGGTTGAGCGCGGCCAGCGCGTCCTGGAACACCATCGCCACCTGGTCGCCGCAGCGGGCGCGGTGCTCCTTGCGGCTCAGGGTGAGCAGGTCGGTGTCGCCCAGCCGCACCGACCCGCGCGTGACGCGGGCCGTGTCGGGCAGCAGGCCCATCACGGCCAGCGACGACACGGACTTGCCGGAGCCGGACTCGCCCACGATCGCGAGCGTGCGGCCCGCCTCCACGCGGTAGGACAGCCCGTCGACGGCGCGCACCGCGCCGTCGGGCGTGCGGAACTCGACGGCGAGGTCGGTGACCTCCAGGAGCGGCGTGCCGGACGGCGTCCCCGACGTCCGGTCCGTGGCGGCGCTCATGCGCTCAGCCTCGGGTCCAGGGCGTCGCGCAGGGCGTCGCCGAGCACCACCAGCGACAGGACCGTCGCGAGCAGGGCGCCCAGCGGCACCAGCAGCATGTGCGGGTAGCCGCCGAGCACCCACGAGGAGCCGTTCTCGATCATGATCCCCCAGGAGATGGCGGGCGGGCGCACCCCGATGCCGAGGAACGCGAGCACGGCCTCCGCGCCGATCACGCCGGCGATCGCCGTCGGGACCAGGGCCGTGACCGGGCCGATCGCGTTGGGCAGCACGTGCCGGAACATGATCCGCAGGTCGGAGGCGCCCAGCGCGCGGGCCGCCGTGACGTAGTCCAGGTTCTTGGCCTCCAGGACGCTCGCCCGGACGTACCGGGCGTAGCCCATCCAGCCGAACAGCGTCAGCACGATCGCGGGCAGCATGATCGTGGTGAACGTGCCCGAGCCGAGGTCCACGTTCTTGAACAGGCTCAGCAGCAGCATCGCCGCGAGCAGGTACGGGATCACCAGGAAGACCTCGACGGTGCGGGACACCACGAAGTCCACCCAGCCCAGGTAGTACCCGGCGAGCAGCCCGAGCGTGACGCCGATGACCAGCGCGGTGCCGACCACCACGAGGGCCAGCAGCAGCGACGGCCGCGAACCGTGCGCGAGCTGCGCCAGCGTGTCGCACCCGAACGAGTCGGTGCCGAGCGGGAACTCGTTGCCGAAGCCCTGCGGCTTGATCTTGGCGTCGCCGATCACGCAGTGCCGCGGGCTCACCGAGGTGAACAGCGTGGGGAACGCGGCCATGACCACGAAGAACGTGATGATCAGGCCGGAGACGATGACGTCGGGCCGGCGGCGCAGGCTGCGCCAGGCGTCCGAGGCCAGGGTGCGGGACGCGGTGCCGGCGACCTTCCCGGTCGCCGCGGAGGCTGCCTCACTCATAGCGGATCCTCGGGTCGAGCGCGGCGTAGGCGATGTCCACGACGATCATCACCAGCACCGTGACGGCGGTCAGGATGGTCACGATGCCGAGCACCAGGCCGACGTCGCTGCTCTGCACGGCGTCCCACAGGACGCCGCCCATGCCGTAGATGTTCATGATCCCCTCGGTGATGACGGCACCGCTCAGGGCCTCCGCGAAGGTGAGCCCCACCGCCGTCACCACGGGGATCGACGAGTTGCGCACCACGTGGTGCACCACGACGCGGCCCTCGCTCAGGCCCTTGGAGCGGGCCGTGCGCACGTGGTCGCCGCCGTACGAGTCGAGCTGGCTCGCGCGCACCAGGCGGATGAAGGCGGCCGAGCCGGCCAGGCCCAGCAGGATGCCGGGCACCGCGACCGTGGCCCACGGGTGCTCCGGGTCGAACGACGGCTTGAACCAGTACGGCGGCCAGCTGTCCTCGCCGAAGGTCTCCTTGGCCCAGCCGCTGAGCGGGACCGTCACGACCTCCTTGTAGACCAGGAGCAGCACGAACACGGGCAGCGCGTCGATGAGCACCGACGTCAGCCGGATACCGTGGTCGGACGGCGAGCCGCGCCAGCGGGCCGCGACCGAGCCGAGCACCATGCCGAGCACCAGCCACGTGATCGTGACCATGACGAACAGCCGCAGCGTGTTCGGGGCGGCGCTGGCGACGATGTCCGTCACCTCGCGGCCCCGCAGGTTGGTGCCGAGGTCGCCCTGCGCGTACTGGCCGAGCCGCTCCACGAACGGTCCGAGGCACGGGTTGCCGGGCTGGTCGTAGCACGGGTCGTCCAGGCCGAACCGCTGCTCGACGGCGGCGACCTGGGCCGGCGAGGGGATCTTGTCGCCGAAGAACGCGAGGGCGGGGTTGCCGTTGAGCTGGATCGCGAGCGTCGTGAGCAGGTGCAGCACGAACATCACCAGGAACAGCATGCCGACCGCCTGCGCGACACGACGGAGGATGTAGCGCCCCATGGGGTCCTTCCGGGGGATGGGGTCCGCACGTGTCGGACGTGCAGGTCACCAGCGTGACCTGCAC
>NZ_JBHVEG010000305.1:0-4014 GCF_042802395.1 Promicromonospora sp. NPDC057488 | reverse complement strand
TTGTTTATATGAGAAAGGGTCGGCACCCCGGGGTGCCGACCACCTGACATTCTGCCGACCGCGCTGATCGCGGGCGCGCGCAGCACAGCACCGCGCAGCACAGGCTCGCGACCGCGGGTCAGGGCACCCAGGCGCAGGCGGCGTGGCCCGCGCCCGAGAGCTCCAGGTTGCCGGCGTCGTGCGGCACGAAGACCGACTCGCCCTGCGTCAGGCGCTGCGGCCCCTCCTCGGAGCGGTCCGCCGTGAGCGTCAGCTCGCCGTCGAGGCACAGCAGGATGCGCGGCCCCGTCGCGGGCAGCGCCACGGGCTCGCCCGGGTCGACGTCGGCGGTCGTGAGCGCGAACTCCGTGACGGGCACGCGGTAGGTGCGCACCTGGCCGCGGCTGCCCGCCGTCGTCACCTCGGGGGCGGCCGGCTGCTGCGGGGCGAAGACGGTGCAGGCGACGAGGTTCTCCTCGTCCACGAGCTTGGTCGTCAGGCCCGCCCGCAGCACGTTGTCGGAGCTGGCCATGATCTCGATGCCCACGCCGGACAGGTAGGCGTGCACCACGCCCGCGGGCGTGAACGCCGCCTCGCCCGGCTCGAGCGAGAACCGGTTGAGCATGAGGGACGCGATGGCGCCCGGGTCGCCGGGGTGCTGCTCGGCCAGCTCGATCACCGTGCGGTCGGCGCGCTCGAACGGGGAGCCGGCCGCCAGACGGGCCCGCACCGAGTCGAGGGTGGCCGCGATGTCTGCGGCGCAGGCCTCGTCGGCGCGCGCGGACAGCAGGTGGTTGAACGCCTCCCGCATGCCGTCGTGGCCGCGGTCGTGCAGCAGGGCCGCGCGGACCGCCTCGACCATGTCGCCCGCCAGCCCGTCCAGGACGTCCAGGATGGTGCGCGGCGTGCGGAAGCCCGCCAGCCCCTCGAACTGCGTGAGAGCGACGATCATCTCGGGCTTGTGCTGGTCGTCCTTGAACGACCGCTTGGCCGACGTCAGCGGCATCCCGGACTTGTTCTCGCGGGTGAAGCCCTCGCGGGCCTGGCGCGGCGAGGGGTGCACCTGGAGCGACAGCGCCTTGCGCGCGGCCAGGACCTTGAGCAGGTAGGGCAGGCGCGGGCCGAACTGCTCCGCGACCCGGTGGCCGAGCGTCTGCACGGGCGCCTCGCGGACCAGGCGGTCCAGGGCGACGTGGTCGACGTCGGTCTCACGCGTGATGCGGCTGACGGACGGCGCGCTGGTGTGCGCACCGAGCCACATCTCCGCCTGGGGTCCGCCGTCGGGCTCGGTGCGGAGCAGGTCCGGGATCGCGTCGACGGATCCCCAGTCGTACCGCTGGATCGTGTTGGTCAGCGGCAGGGGTGCGTGGAACTGGGCGACGGCAAGCACGGCGCCAGGATAGCCCGGGCCCAGGAGCGGACGTCGGGGGCCGGGCGGAGGGTCGGAGGCGGCAGCGGCTCGGCGCTCATGTGACGTCGGTCACATGGTGGGGCGTGGGCCGGGTTCCGCACGAACGCTGGGCGGAGGGTCATGCGGGTGTCCGATCCGTGCTTCACCCGGAAGGTGAAAGATCGTTACGAGGCCCTGATTTCATCAACCGACATGGACAATTGTCTTAATAGACAGATATGTGCGCTTTGTGGAAACCTCCAACTGGTGCCCTGAGGCGCTGCTCGGTCTGCGATCCCGCCCGACGAACGTCCGTGGCCGTGCCACGGAGCCATGAGGAGGAAGTCGAGTGAACGCCCGGAAGACCACACGGCCGAAGCGGCCGCCGATGCCGGACCGGCGTCAGATGCTCCCCGCGTTCTCCGGGATCGCAGCTCTGATCTCCCTGGTGCTCGTGGCTCCGCTGCTCGTCCCGACCGCTTCGGCGGTGGTGGGCGCCCCGGATACTTCCGGTCACGCCTTCACCGCCCGCCTCGACATCGGCGACGACCAGCGCGCCTGCACCGGTGCGCTCGTCGACCCGGAGTGGATCCTCACCGCGGCGAGCTGCTTCGCCGACGACCTCGCCGTCGGCCTTCCCGTCGCGGCCGGCAAGCCTGCCCTGGCGACCACGGCGACGATCGGCCGGATCGACCTCACCGGTACGGCCGGCCAGGTGCGGCGGGTCGTCGAGCTCGTCCCGCACGAGTCGCGAGACGTCGTCCTGGCCCGGCTGAGCGTTCCGGTCACGGACATCGTGCCCGCCACGATCGGGACGACGACGCCGGCCGTCGGCGACCAGCTCCAGGTGCCTGGGTACGGCCGGACCGCCACCGAGTGGGCGCCGCTCCGGCGCCACTCCGGGACGTTCACCGTCGATCAGGTCACGGGCAGCGACGTCGGCGTCGCGGGCCAGGCCGGTGCGGTTCTCTGCGCCGGCGACTCCGGGGCTCCCGCCCTGCGGTCGGCGGGCTCGGGCACGGAGCTCGTCGCGGTCGCCAGCCGGTCCTGGCAGGGTGGCTGCTTCGGCAGCGACCCGGCCGAGATCCGGACCGGCGCCGTCGTGACCCCCGTGGGCGACGTGCGCGACTGGGTCACCGCGACCGCCACGCGCGGGGAGATCGTCGACTTCAACTGCGACGGCATCCGTGACGTCGCCATCGGCGACCCCGACGCCACCGTGAACGGTCTCGCGCAGGCCGGTCTGGTGCGGGTGATCTACGGCGGCGGCAAGGGCACCCTGGAGATCACGCAGAACTCGCCCAGCATCTACGACGACGCCGAGGCGGGCGACCGGTTCGGGTACAGCATCGCCACCTACGACCGCGACCTCGACGGCTGCACCGACCTGGCGATCAGCGTCCCGTGGGAGACCCGCGGCGCGAACACCGCCGCCGGCATGGTCCATGTCACCAGCGGTCACCCGAACGGGCTGCTCGACCCGGGCGCCACGCCGGGCACGGCCTTCCGGCAGGGCTCCGGCGTCGGCGCCATCCGGGACGCCGTCGAGCAGGCCAACGAGCGGATGGGCTTCTCCATCGCCGCCGGGCGTACCGATGGGGGCAAGCCGTACGTCCTGATCGGCGTGCCCGGCAAGAACTTCGGCACGATCTTCGACGCGGGCATCGCCTACTACGTGCAGTCGGAGGAGTTCCCGGCCGGTGCGGAGCCGGTCGAGTCGGCGATCGTGCTCCGGCAGGGGGTCGGCGGGCTGCGCGGCGGCGGCGAGGCCTACGACGAGTTCGGCTACTCGGTCGCCGCCGACGGCCGGTACATGGCCATCGGTGTGCCCGGAGAGGCGGGCGGGACCGACGGCGAGGCCAACGCCGGTCTGGTCTCGGTGGTCCGGCACCCGGAGAACGGGGCGTACACCGAGATCGCCGCGCTGCACCAGGACCTCGACACCGTCTCGGCGACCTCGCAGGAGGGCGACCGGTTCGGCGAGTCGGTGGACGTCGCCCAGTTCCGTCGGCAGGGCGACACGGCGGACAGGTCGCTCCTCGCCGTCGGAGTCCCGGGTGAGGCGGTGGGCACGCTCGCCGCGGCGGGGCGGGCGCTGGCCTTCGATCTCGCGCCCGACGGCACCTGGACGGAGATCCGGTCGATCCGCCAGGCCCAGCCGGGCAGCCCGGTGATGGAGGGTGAGCCCGAGGCGAACGACCGCTTCGGCGCGGCCGTCGCCGTCGTCGACCGCGCGCCGGGGAGCCCGGCCACCAACACGTCGCTGCTCGTGGCCGCCGGCACGCCGGGGGACACGTCGGGGGCCGCGGGCGCGGCCCGTGGTGGTTCGGTGTCGGTCGTCTCGGCGCTCGGCGGGGCGGCCGGGTTCCAGGCGCTGATCCATCCCGGCGACGTCCTGCCGGGTACGCCGCAGGCAGGTGACGCGACGGGTAGCGCGCTGCTCGCCTCGGGCACGCACCTGTACGTCGGCCAGCCGGGTGGTGGCAGCTACGGCAGGGTGTACGCCCTGCCCTGGTCCACGCTGGTCGACGGGACGGCGGACCCGGTCGTGACCTACCAGCCCGGCACCGCAGGCCTGCCCGCCGTCGGCGCGGCCTTCGGGACCGCCATCGGCTGACCCGGGCTCGCGCCGGATCGGGGTGCCC
>NZ_JBHVEG010000304.1:0-4015 GCF_042802395.1 Promicromonospora sp. NPDC057488 | reverse complement strand
GCGTGGACAATGTCCACGCAGAGCAACCGACCCCGAATTCGTGGTGTCTACCTGGGAGCGGCGTCGCACCCAATGCTCAGGCTCCGTTTGTTGGTCAGGCGACGGAAGCGTCCAGGACGATCTGGCCGCCCTCCACCTTCGCGCCCGTGACGGTGACGCCCGGGAACTTGGCCTCCAGCAGGCGCTCGACGTCGACGGCGATCCGCGCGTCCGGCTGCACGTCGACGACGCCCGGCGGCAGGCCCTGCTTGGCGACCTCGTGCTCGATGGGCGCGGCGGCCAGGCTCAGCAGCCGGTGCGCCGGCAGGCCGGCGGCGTTCACCTCGACGGCGAGCGTCGCGACACCGCGCTCGAACGAGGCCAGCTTCACGTCGGCCCGCACGATCGGGGCGATCTTGACGGCCAGCTTGAGCGGCCCGGGCAGGGCCTCGACCCGGCGCAGGTCCGCGACCACACGGATCACGTCCCCGTCGCCGACGACGGAGCTGATGACTGGCGGCGCCTGCTTGGCGATCCGCGCCAGGCTGAGCACCTCTTCGGGAGCGATCCGGATATGCACGATTCGACCCTAACCCAGCAAGCTGAGCAGGCGCGGCAGCGCGTGGCCGAACGCGGGCAGCAGGGTCAGGGCGCCGATCTCGTCCAGGCCCACCCAGCGCACCTCGAGGCTCTCGGGGTCGGCGGCGCGCGGCTCGACCTGGTGCCCGGCCGCGACGTCGGCCACGACCGTCGTGTACGTCCAGGCCGGGTGCTCCAGCACGTGCGTACCCACCACGTGCACCGCGGCCGGGTCGATCGCCGCCTCCTCGGCGGCCTCGCGCAGGGCGCCGTCCTCCGGCTTCTCGTTCGGTGCCAGGGCCCCGCCGGGGATGCCCCAGGTGCCGCCCATGTGCGACCAGAGCGCCCGGTGCTGGAGCACCACGGCCGACGGCGCCCCGTCGTGGTCCCGGCGCACGAGGAGCAGCCCCGCGGCGCCGAACAGGCCCCAGTGCCGGTGGTCGCCGCAGGTCACCCAGCCGTCGCCGTCGTGCCGGTGGAGGTCGGTCGGGGGCGCTGTCGGGTTCGGCACGGCGTCAGTCTCTCAGGTCGGACGCGGGCTGTCAGCGGCCGGGGCAGACGTCCCGCCATGGCGAACGGACGTCCCGCCACCCGGCGGGCGGCGGGACGTGGTTCCTGCTCGGTCCGGCTCAGACCTGCGCGGGGACGCCCTCGACGACGACCTTGCCGCCCTCGAAGCGGAAGCCCGTCACCTCGGTGAACTCCCCGCGCATCAGCGCGCGGAGGTCGAGGGAGACGGTGCCGTCCTTGCGGAGCTGCACGGCGTTCTCGGGCAGGCCGCTCTTGCGCGCCATCTTGGCGATGGTGCCCGCGGCGAGTGGGAGCAGCTTGGTGGCGGGCAGGCCGGCCGCATCGGCCTCGACCTGGAGCACCGCGATGTTCTGCCACACCGACGTGATCCGCGCCGACGCGTGCATGACCGGGACGGCCTTGGCCGCGATCTTCACGGGCAGCGGGGCATAGGTCAGGCGGCGCAGGTCCGCGGTGACGGCGATGACGCCGTCGTCGCAGGTCAGCTCGCTGACGAACGAGGGGAGAGTCTTGCGCGGACGGACGAGGGCGATGGCCTCTTCGGGGCTGAGTACTACGACGCGTGTCACGTCGCAGAACCTAGCGGATCAGAAGATGCCCGATGAGCGCACCTGGTTCCTATCAGGTGCGATCGGGCCCTTTTCACCCGTGTTGATGTCGGAAATCACCCGATAGGTTGGTTCAGTCGACGATCTCGCACAGCGCGGCCCCGGCCGAGACGCCCGCGCCCGGCGCCGCCGTCAGCGAGCGCACGGTGCCCGAGCGGTGGGCCAGGATCGGCTGCTCCATCTTCATGGCCTCCAGCACGACGACGAGGTCGCCCTCGGCCACCTGCGCGCCGTCCTCGACCGCGACCTTGACGATGGTGCCCTGCATGGGCGAGGCGAGCGTGTTGCCCGTCGAGGCGCTCGACGCCTTGCCGCCACCCGCACGACGGGCCGGGCGGCGGGCCGCGTTGGCGGTGCGTGCGCGGCCGGCCGCGACGCCGAGGCCCGCGGGCAGCACGACCTCGAGACGGCGTCCGCCGACCTCGACGACGACGCGCTCGGCCGTGACCTCCTCGACGTTCTCCTCGGGGGCCGGGGCGGCCGGGGCCAGCGCCTTGAGCTCGTCGGCGAACTCGGTCTCGATCCAGCGCGTGTGCACGCGGAACGGCGAGCCGTCCGTCGGGACGAACGCCTCGGCGTCGAGCACCGCCTTGTGGAACGGGACCACCGTGGGGATGCCCTCGACCACGAGCTCGCGCAGCGCGCGGCGGGCCCGCTCGACCGCCTGCTTGCGCGTGGCGCCCGTGACGATGAGCTTGGCGATCATCGAGTCGAACGCGCCGGAGACGGTGTCACCCGCGACGACGCCCGTGTCGACGCGCACGCCCGGGCCCGACGGCCAGGTGATGGTGTTCAGGCGGCCCGGCGCCGGCAGGAAGCCCGCGGCCGGGTCCTCGCCGTTGATGCGGAACTCGAGGGAGTGCCCGCGGATCGCGGGGGAGTCGTAGCCGAGCGGCTCGCCGGCGGCGATGCGCAGCTGCTCGCGGACCAGGTCGATCCCCGTGACCTCCTCGGTCACCGGGTGCTCGACCTGGAGGCGGGTGTTCACCTCGAGGAAGGAGATGGTGCCGTCGAGGCCCACCAGGAACTCGCAGGTGCCGGCGCCCACGTACCCGGCCTCGCGCAGGATGGCCTCCGAGGCCATGTACAGCGACTTCTCCTGCTCCGGCGTGAGGAACGGCGCGGGCGCCTCCTCGACCAGCTTCTGGTGGCGGCGCTGCAGGGAGCAGTCCCGCGTGGACACCACGACGACGTTGCCGTGGGTGTCCGCGAGGCACTGCGTCTCGACGTGGCGCGGCTTGTCCAGGTAGCGCTCGACGAAGCACTCGCCCCGGCCGAACGCCGCCGTCGCCTCACGGACCGCCGAGTCGAACAGCTCGTCGATCTCGTCGAACGTGCGGGCGACCTTGAGGCCGCGGCCGCCGCCGCCGAACGCCGCCTTGATGGCGATGGGCAGGCCGAACTCCTCGGCGAAGGCCCGCACCTCGCTGCTGTCCTTGACCGGGTCGGCCGTGCCGGGCACCAGGGGCGCGCCGGCACGCTGCGCGATGTGCCGGGCGCTCACCTTGTCGCCGAGCGCGTCGATGGCCGACGGCGGCGGGCCGATCCAGACGAGCCCCGCGTCGATGACCGCCTGGGCGAACTCGGCGTTCTCCGACAGGAAGCCGTAGCCCGGGTGCACGGCGTCGGCGCCGGAGCGGCGGGCGACGTCGAGCAGCTTGGCCGGGTCGAGGTACGTGTCGGCGGCGCGGGCGCCACCGAGGGCGAACGCCTCGTCGGCGATCCGCACGTGCATGGCCTCGCGGTCCTGGTCGGCGTAGACGGCGACGGACGCCAGCCCCGCATCGGCGCAGCCGCGGGCCACGCGGACGGCGATCTCACCACGGTTGGCGATGAGCACCTTCGAGATGGTTCGGGGCAGGCTGGAACTAGGCACGGCTCACCGTAACCCGGGTATCCGGGACCTATGTACCGGCTCCGGGCAGGCGGCGGAAAGTCTGGAGGCCAGACCAACCCCGGAGCGGGCCGTTTGTGGGAATCAGACATGGCGTCGGCACTGTGCAGTCCACTGAGCCGCCCGGGCTTGTCGGTATCGGGTAAACGAGCGGGCTGGTGCTGGTGCTGGCGGCTGGCCCCGGCGTCGGCGAACGTAGGCTCCGTCGGCCCATGGGCGCTCATGCGCCGACGAAGCCTACGTTCGCGCCCCCCAACTTCGACCCGACCCCGACCTCGATGCCTGGCGCCGCGGCGCCCGGCCCCGGCGTTGGCTCTGGTGTCGGCGAACGTAGGCTCCGTCGGCTCATAGGCCCTCATGCGCCGACGAAGCCAACGTTCGACACCGGCCCGGGCCTCGGCGCCCGACCTTGGCGCCAAATTCG
>NZ_JBHVEG010000303.1:0-4024 GCF_042802395.1 Promicromonospora sp. NPDC057488 | reverse complement strand
AGATAGAACCGCAGCACATCACGCGAGTGTGCTGCGGTTCTATCTCGCTGCAGTTCTATCTCGGCCGAGCGACCGTCAGGCCTGCCCGATGCCCGCGCGGGCGATCGAGAAGCCGCTGCCGGTGGCGTCGGCCACGCAGGTCACGCCGGTCTTGGCGCTGGTGCACGTGAAGCCGTGGGCCTTCTTCGTGGCGTCGTACTTCAGGATCGCGACGTCGCCGCCGGCCTCCTTGGGCTGGTCGTCCTTGCCCACGCACGGCTGCGTCACGTTGCCGGTCGGGTCGACCTTCGCGACGTACCCGGAGGCCCCGCCGCAGGAGGCGTCGGGGGCGGGCTTCTGGTTGAGCTCCGCGATGCCGCACGTCGCGGCGTCGGCGGAGATCGTGCAGGTGATGTTGAGCGACGGCGCGGCGAAGGTCTCGACGCCGGCCCCGCCGTCGGTCTCCAGGCCCTCCTCGGCCTCCGGCTCGGCCGACTGCTCGGCGGCCGAGGACTCGCCGCCCGAGGCGGACGTGTCGGGGGAGGAGCCGAGCAGGTTCACGGCGAACACGATCGCGGCGATCACGAGCAGCACGTCCAGGGCGATGAACGCGATCCAGCCGGGGCTGAGCTTCTTGCGCTCGGGCTCCTGCTGGTAGCCGCCGGGCTGGCCGGCGTAGACCGGCTGGCCGTACTGGTCGTAGCCCTGCGGCTGGTACTGCGCGGGCTGCTGCTGCTGGTACTGGCCCTGCTGCTGGTACTGCCCGCCCTGCTGGTACTGGCCGGGCTGCTGGTAGCCGCCCTGCTGCGCGTACCCCTGCTGCTGGTACTGCTCGGGGTAGTACTGCTGCTGCATCGTCGGGTCGCCGCCGCGCTGCACGGACTGCACACGGGGCGCGCCCGGTGCGGCCGGCGCGGGGGTGACGGCCTGGGCGAACTGGTTGGTCGGCGAGATGGCGGGCGGCTTGCGCGTCGCCGCCGAGACACGCTGAACCGGCGCCTGCTGGACGGGCGTCGGCATGGTGGCGGGGTGCTGCTCCTGGAGGGGAGCCGTGGGCTCCTCATCAGGGCTGCCGCCCGGTGGCGGTGGCGGGGGCGGCACAGTGCCGGACATCGGGCAACTCCTCAGCTCAAATCGGTCGGTCTGGGCGACCGCGGTCGATCGTACACAAAGGCGTTACTCGCTGTTACTCCTGCGTGGCATGATCGACGAGTCGTCGCAGGTAGTTCACACACCGGACGAGAAGCCAACCGATAAAGCGCGCCATTCGGACGCGCGGGGCGCCGTCGGCGCCCATGAGCAGACAGACGTGGAGGGCCCGTGCCCGGAGAGAACCTGACCCGCGCCGAGGCGGTCGAACGCGCCGGCGTCGTAGCGGTCGAGTCGTACGAGATCGCGCTGGACCTGACCACCGGTCCGGACACTTTCGCGTCCGCCACGACGCTGCGCTTCGCCGCGACCGAGGGCGCCGCGACCTTCGTCGACCTGGTCGCACCGTCCGTGCGGTCCGTGACGCTGAACGGCCGCGAGCTGGACCCCGCCGTCGTGTTCGCCGACTCCCGGATCGCCCTGGACGGGCTGGCCGCGGACAACGAGCTCGTGGTCGTCGCCGACTGCGGCTACACGAACACGGGCGAGGGCCTGCACCGCTTCGTGGATCCCGTGGACGGCGAGGTGTACCTCTATACCCAGTTCGAGGTGCCGGACGCTCGCCGCGTGTTCGCCTGCTTCGAGCAGCCCGACCTCAAGGCCACGTTCCAGTTCACCGTGACCGCGCCCGCCGCGTGGGAGGTCGTGAGCAACGAGCCGACGCCGGAGCCGGTCGCGGCCGGCTCGACCAGCGGGGACGGGGTCGAGGCCGCCACGTGGACGTTCGAGCCCACCGGCCGCATCTCCACCTACATCACGGCGCTCGTCGCGGGCCCGTACGCGGTGGTCCGGTCGTCGCTCACGTCGTCGGACGGCCGTGAGATCCCGCTCGGCGCGTTCTGCCGCAAGTCGCTCTCCGCGCACTTCGACGCCGACTACATCTTCGAGAAGACCCGTCAGGGCTTCGAGTTCTACGAGTCCACGTTCGGCGTGCCGTACCCGTTCACCAAGTACGACCAGCTGTTCGTGCCCGAGTACAACATGGGCGCCATGGAGAACGCGGGCTGCGTGACCTTCACGGAGTCGTACGTCTTCCGCTCCAAGGTGACCGAGGCCGTGCGTGAGCGCCGCGTCGTGACGATCCTGCACGAGCTGGCGCACATGTGGTTCGGCGACCTGGTCACCATGAAGTGGTGGAACGACCTGTGGCTGAACGAGTCGTTCGCCGAGTACGCCTCCACGCTGGCCACGGCCGAGGCCACGGAGTTCGAGGCGGCCTGGACCACCTTCTCCGCGATGGAGAAGTCGTGGGCGTACAAGCAGGACCAGCTCCCCTCCACGCACCCGATCGTCGCCGAGATCAAGGACCTGGAGGACGTCCAGGTCAACTTCGACGGCATCACGTACGCCAAGGGCGCCTCGGTGCTCAAGCAGCTCGTGGCCTGGGTGGGCCGGGACGCGTTCATCGCGGGCGTCTCCGCCTACTTCGGCAAGCACGCGTGGGGCAACACCGAGCTGCCCGACCTGCTCACCGAGCTCGAGGCCACCAGCGGCCGCGACCTCAAGGCCTGGTCCAAGCTCTGGCTCGAGACGGCCGGCGTCAACACGCTGCGCCCGGTCATCGAGACGGACAGCCACGGCCGCATCATGTCATTCGTCGTGGAGCAGACGGCGCCCGCCGAGTGGCCCACCATCCGCCCGCACCGTCTCGGCATCGGCTTCTACAGCCTGTCCGACGGCGGCGAGCTGGTGCGCACGCGCTTCGTCGAGGTCGACGTCGACGGGCCGCGGACGGACGTCAAGGAGCTCGTGGAGCTCGACCGCCCGGCCCTCGTGCTGCTCAACGACCAGGACCTCGCGTACGCGAAGATCCGCCTCGACGCCGAGTCGCTCCGCGTCGCGCTGGAGCACCTGGCCGACATCACCGACCCGCTGGCCCGGTCCCTGGTCTGGGGCTCGGTCTGGGACGCGGTGCGCGACGGCGAGGTGCCGGCGTCCGAGTACGTGCAGCTCGTGCTGGGCGGGATCGCCGGCGAGACCGAGTCCACGACGCTGCGCACCACGCTCAACCAGATGGTGCTGGCCGCCAAGCAGTTCGTGGCGCCGTCGGCCCGCGCGGCGACGCTCGCGCAGGTGGGCGACACGCTCTGGTCGCTCGTGGGCGACGCCGCCGCCGGCTCGGACACGCAGTTCCAGCTCGTGAAGTTCTTCGCGCACGTGGCCTCGACGCCCGCGCACGTCGCGACGCTGTCCGGCCTGCTGGACGGGTCCGTCGCGCTCGACGGCCTGGAGATCGACACCGACCTGCGCTGGGAGCTGCTGGAGGGCCTCGTGCTCAACGGCGCCGCCGGCGACGCGGAGATCGACACCACGCTGGCCGCCGACGACACCGCCACGGGCCGGCAGTCCGCGGCCCGTGCCCGGGCCGCCAAGCCGACGGTCGAGGGCAAGCTCGCCGCCCTGTCCTCGGTGGTCGACGCCGACGTGCCGAACGCGATCATCCGGAACACCGGGCTCGGGTTCCTGCACGTCAACGACCCGGCCCCGCTGGCCGACGTCGTGCAGCCGTACCTGGACGCCGTGCTCAAGGTGTGGGACGAGCGCAGCTACCACATCGCCGAGGAGATCATCGAGGGCTTCTACCCGGCCCCGCTGGCGTCGGCAGAGCTGCGCGACGCGACGCAGGCGTGGCTGGAGACCAACGCGGAGGCGGCTCCGGCGCTGCGCCGCCTGGTCGTCGAGGCCCTGGCGGGCACGGACCGCGCGCTGAAGGCCCAGGCCAAGGACGCCTGACGCTCGGGGCGGCCGGGCCGCTCACCTCTCCCGCCGAAGTAGAACCAGGGCGAAGTAGAACCAGGGCGAAGTAGAACTGCAGCGAGCTAGAACTGCAGCGAAGTAGAACTGCAGTTGCTATGCCGGAGCAGATGAAGGCCCCGCCGACCACACGGTCGGCGGG
>NZ_JBHVEG010000302.1:0-4056 GCF_042802395.1 Promicromonospora sp. NPDC057488 | reverse complement strand
AGGCTCGACCCGCGGTAGCCCCGCTGGTCGAGCCTGTCGAGACCCCTGGACCTACGTCAGCAGGTCGCCTGGAGCATCGGGACCAGCATGTCGTTGAAGTCGTACAGCGCCTCCTGGTCGAGCGTCACGTTGCGCCCGGTCACGCCCAGCGCGATCTGCCGCTCGCCGTCGAGCGAGGTGAAGTTGACGCTAAGGGTGCCGAAGCTCGCGCCGTCGTGCCCGTACAGATACTCGCCGGGCACGCACGGGTCGGGCAGGCGGTAGGTGCCCAGCCCGTACTCGATCATCTCGGCGCTGCGCGGGGTGAGCATGTCGGTCACGGTCTCCGGGCTGACCAGCTCGCCGGTGACCAGGGCCTCGTTGAAGGCCGCGAGGTCCTTGGTCGTGCTGGTCACGGCGCCGGCCGCGCGGAACAGCGTCGGGTCGAAGTTCTCGATCGAGTACCAGCCCGCGCCGTCGGCGCCCGTGTAGGCGGCGTCGTGCAGGAACGGCCCGCGCTTCCGGGGGCCCTCGGGGTAGTCGCTGGCCCGCATGCCGGCCGGCTCGAACACGCGCTCCTCGAGCAGGTCGTCCAGGTCGGTCTTGTTCACCTTCTCCAGCATCATGCCGAGCGTCACGAACCCGGCGTTGGAGTAGGAGAAGCCCGTGCCCGGCTCCAGCACCCAGGGCGCGGTGTGCACGGCCCGGACGTGGTCGCCGTCGGAGTAGTGCTCGCCCAGCACCTCGAAGTACTCGTCGATGTCGGCCGGGTCCTGCATCTTGTCGAGGATCAGGTACTCGGACGCCGTCGGGGCGCCCGAGGTGTGGCTCAGCAGCTGCTCGATCGTCACGTCGCGCGGCAGGGCGCCCGGCAGCACGTCCTCGACGCTGGTGTCCAGCGTCCAGGTGCCCTTCTCGATCTCCTGCAGCACGAGCGTGGCAATCATCGGCTTGGTGTTGCTCGCGACCCGGAACTGGTCGCCCGTGCGGGCGCGGGCGTGCCCGCCCAGCTCGCGGACGCCGCCGGCGCCCGCCCAGGTGAGGTCCGGCGTCTCGACGCGCGCGGTGACGGCGACGGCGCCGTCGTCCACCAGGCCGGCTACGGCCTGGTCGAGCTCGCGGCGGACGTCCGTGCTCGGCGCCGTCCGGGCGCGGGCGGAGGGGCCCGCGGCCTGCTCGGCGGCCTCCAGCACGGCCTGCGACAGCGCCATCGGGTCGTCGACCGCCGCCACGGGCGACGGCGCGGCGCTCACCGGGGTGTCCGACGGCGCGGCCTGCGCGATCGCTCCCGCTCCGGTGATCGGCAGCACGCCGGCCACCATCACGCCCAGGGTTGCCCTGACTCGGCGGTGTGCATTCATGGGGATGCTCCTTCGTCTCGGCACCCCGCCAGTCTGCTGGGGACCGGGCGAAAGCTGATCCCCCGCAAGAAGGACATCCTGACCAGGCACTCCACCCTGCGAGTGAGCACGTTGGGAGGAGGGCGGTGCGGATGCGAGTTCGGTCGGTTGCCTCGAGACCGGTCAGTTGACCGACCGGTCTCAACGCAACCGACCGAACTCAAATTGCCCACGCGGGCAGACGTCAGCGGCGGCCCGGGATCGGCACCGTCGACCAGTCCGTGTCCGAGGCCAGGTAGAAGCTCGGGTACGAGGGCTGGTTGTACGTCGTCTGCTGGCGCGCCACCTCGACGCGGTACTGCGGGTCCTGCATGAGCGTGTACAGCGCGATGTCGCTCGGCTCGGTGGTGGTGAACACCCGCAGCGCGGTCGAGTCCGTGGTGCGCACCAGCACCTCCTCGCGCCAGTCGCCGAGCACGTCGGCGACGAGCGACGGGTTGCCCTTGGTGCCGTTGTTGGTGAGCGTCCCGTCCAGGGTCGCGACGACGCCGCGCGACCAGTCCTTGATCGTCGGCACCGCGGGGTCCGCGCCGTCCACGACCTGCGTGGTCCCGTCGCCCGCCCACCGCACGGACTGGTTGGTCCCCATGGTCGACGTCGCCACCTGCTCGCCCGTGGCGCTCAGCGTTCCCGACCCGAGCGTGCCGTCCGGCATGGACGCCCACACCTCGATGCCTGGCACGTCGGGCAGCACGTCGCCGATCATCGAGCGGCCGGTGTCGCGCCCCGAGTACTCGCCGAACAGCACCTCGCCGGTCGCGGCGTCACGCAGCGCGGAGCCGTAGGGCGCCCAGGTGCCGCCCTCGTGGCAGGTCCAGATCTCCAGCCCCGGGCGGTCCGGGTCGATGTCGGTCACGTGCATGGCGTCGCCGTGCCCCAGGCCGGCGTTCGCCCCGGGGTTCGCGGAGCCCTCGGGCAGCGTGTCGAACGACGAGTACAGCAGCGAGCCGTCGTCGTCGAGCGTGGCGGAGCCGTAGACGATCTCCTGCCGACCGTCCCCGTCGACGTCGGCCGCCGACAGCGAGTGGAAGCCCTGCGTGGTGATGCTGCCCCACTCGGGCGAGGTGCCGGGCACGCCGTGCGGGCTGTCGTTGAACGGGTTGGACATGGGGGTCCAGCCCGAGTCGGCGAGCCAGCGCTTGGTCAGCTTCTTGCCGTTCCAGTCGTACGCGGCGATCGTCGAGCGCGTGTAGTAGCCGCGGGCGAAGATGGCGCTGGCCTTGCCCTCGGACAGGTACGCGACCCCGGACAGGAACCGGTCCACCCGGTTGCCGGGCTCGATGCGCGCCATGGCGTAGTCGCCCCAGCGCAGGCCGTCGTCGGTGCGTCCGGGCTCGTAGTCGACGGTCTCCAGCGGCCGGCCGCTGAGCCCGTCGAAGACCGTGAGGTACTCCGGGCCGCTGATCACGAAGCCCTCGAACAGCCGGAGCTGGTTGCGCGTCGAGCGGGCGGGTGCGTACACGTCGATGAAGTGGTCGACGGCGGCGCGCGCGTCGGCGTCGGACAGCGGGTAGGTCCAGCGGGACTCGATGCCCCACGCCTCCTCGAGCGTGGCGGGCCACTGCCCGCTGGTCACCTCGGGGCGCGTAGACCAGCCGCGGAACGTGTCCACGAGGTGCTCGTAGTAGTCCCCGGCCGACATCCGGTAGTCGTCCGTGTCGCGTACCCCGGCCGCGCGGTCGTCCTTCGCGATCGGCACGTAGCGCTGCCCGGCGGGCCGGCCGTCGCGGTAGGTCGTGACACGGGTGCCGGGGGCGGTCTTGACCATCAGCTCGGCGCGGCCGTCGCCGTCGTAGTCGTAGACGGGGAACTGCGTGTAGTGCGCGCCCGCCCGGATGTTGACGCCCATGTCGATGCGCCAGAGCTGCGTGCCGTCGAGCTCGTAGGCGTCCAGGTAGACGTTGCCCGTGTAGCCGACCTGGGACACGTCCTTGGAGTTGGAGGGGTCCCACTTCACGACGACCTCGTAGTCGCCGTCGCCGTCGAGGTCCGCCACGGAGGCGTCGTTCGCGCGGTAGGTGTAGGTCTCGCCGGCGGGCGTGACACCGTCGGCCGGCTTGTTCAGGGGGATGTCCAGGTGGCCGTCGCCCCACACGTCGGCCTGCGCCGCCCGGCCCTTGTTCGGGCCGCTCAGCGGCACCACGCGGTAGCGGGCGTCGGCCGTGCCCGCGGCGTCGAGGTAGTTGGTCGCGCCCGTGACCGTGGCGATGCGCCGCCCGTCGCGGTAGAGCGCGAAGCCCGGGCCCTTCAGGCCGGCGTCGGTATGGCCGGTGACCTCGGGCGCGAGCAGCCGCCAGCTCAGGAACACACCCTCGCTGGTCGCGGCGGCGACCAGCCCGCGGCCCAGCTTCTCGGCGACCTTGGTGCCTCCGCTGCCCGACGTCGGGCGGCCGCCTCGGGCGGTCTCGTCACCCTGGGTGGTGGGCTGGTCGGCGGCAGTGGTGGCGGCCGTGGCCGGGGCGGTGGTCGGGACGGTGGCGGCGAACGCCGCGGCGCCCACCCCGCTCAGCCCCAGGCTCAGGGCCGTCGCCAGCACGGCGCCGGTCCGGATGGTTCTCGGGATCATGGATGGAATTCCTCTCTGAACTCTCAGATCACACGAAGGCGTGCGCTTCTACCCAGCCATCGGGCCCGGAACTCGCGTGATTCCGGGCCCAATGGCTGGGTAGAAGCGCAC
>NZ_JBHVEG010000301.1:0-4065 GCF_042802395.1 Promicromonospora sp. NPDC057488 | reverse complement strand
TCGGCAGAACGTCAGGTGGTCGGCAGCTCGGAATACCGACCATCTGACGTTCTGCCGACCGTCCGGGGGGCCGCCGGGGCGGGAGCAGGGAGCGCGGAGGTGAGCGCGCGGTCCGTCGTCGTGCCGGACGGGATCGAGCCGGGGTGGCTCGCCGGACTCGGGGACGTCGTCGTGCGGACCGACTCGCGGGAGGAGCCGCTCTCCGCGGTCGAGCTGGACGGGATCGACGCCGTGGTGACGGCCGCGCGGGTCGCCGTCGCCGAGACCGGCACGATCGTGCTGGACGGCGAGCCCGACCAGGGCCGGCGCGCGATCTCCCTGGTCCCCGACGTGCACGTGTGCGTGGTCCGGACCGACCAGGTGGTGCAAACCGTGCCCGAGGCCGTGCGGCTGCTCGACGCCGATCCTGGCCGCCCGCTGACCTGGATCAGCGGGCCGAGCGCCACGAGCGACATCGAGCTCGACCGCGTGGAGGGCGTGCACGGGCCCCGGACGCTGCACGTGGCGCTCGTGTCCTGAGGTCTCGACAGGCTCGACCAGCGGGCGGGCTCGGCCAGCGGGCGGGCTCGGCCGCCGGGCGCCACGCGCTTTCAGGGGTGCAGCCGCGCCCCCTTGACCACCTTGTCCACGACGCGCCGTTCGCCCGCTACCGCGATGCCGACCAGGTCGAGCTTCTCGGTTGCGACGCCCGCGACGGCGGCCCGGTTGTCGACGTCGTTCCCCGTGGCGAACAGGTCGGCCGTGTAGACGCCGATGCGCAGGCCGCGCGTGGCGGCGCGCTCCCGGAAGGTCGCGAGCCGGTCGCCGTCGGCCACCATGACCATGACCGGGGTGCCGAGCATCGCGAGGTACTCCTGGCCGTCCGCGTCACGGTAGGTCTCGCCGACCAGCTCGGGGTAGGCCGCGGTCACGGCGCTGGACAGGAAGGCGGTGACATTGTTCTCCTGCCAGGCGAGCAGGTCGTCGCGGAGCACGATCACGATCTTGGGCTGTTCGAAGGTCATGTCGCCCAGCGTGCGGGCGGACGGCGCCGCGGATCTTGTACGTTCTTGATGTGCCCCCGCTCGATCTCCCCGCCGGCCCGGCCCTCGCCGGCCCGGCCCCGGACGTGGTGCGCGCCTGGCGGCCCGCGGTCCCGGGGGTCGCCGAGGTGCTGCACGCCGCGTGGCACGAGCACGCCTACCCGGCGCACACGCACGACACCTGGACCGTGCTGATTGTCGACCGCGGGCTGATCGGGTACGGGCTGGACGGTCAGGAGCACGCCGCGCGGCGCAGCGGGGTGACCGTGCTGCCCCCGGGCGTGGTGCACGACGGGCGGTCCGTGACCGCGAGCGGCTTCCGCAAGCGCGTGGTCTACCTGGAGCCCACCGTGCTCGACGACGCCCTGGTCGGCCGGGCGGTCGACGCACCGCTGGTCCCCGACGACACGCTGCGCGCGCGGTTCGCCGGCCTCGACCGGGCCCTGACCGCGCGCGAGGACGTCGCGGCCGAGAGCCTGCTCGCCCTGGTCACCGAGTGTCTGGCCTGGCACCTGACCGGCCGCCCGACGCCGCCGCGCGAGCCGCCGTCGGCCTCCACGGCCCGCCGCGCCCGCGACCTGCTCGACGCCGACCCGGCGCGGCCGGTGCGGCTCGCCGAGATCGCCGCCGAGCTGGACGTCACCGTGCCGCACCTGGTGCGCGCGTTCACGCGGGAGCTCGGCCTGCCGCCGCACCGGTACCTGGTCGGACGGCGCCTGGACCTGGCCCGACGTCGGCTGCTGGCCGGCGAGCCGGCGGCGTCCGTCGCGGCCGCAACGGGATTCCACGACCAGGCGCACCTGACGCGGCACTTCCGCCGTCTGCTGCGGACCACGCCGGGGCGCTACCAGCGGGGCTGACCGGGGCGCGGGCGGGCGGGCCGCCGTCGTCCGTCAGCGAGGCGGCCGCCGTCGTCCGTCCCCTTCGAGGCCTAAGTTTCTCCCCTTTCGAGCGCGTCAAAGAGGAGAAACTTAGGCCTCGAAGGCGAGAAGCGTCACGCCCCGCACGCCCGCGCACCGCAGCGACCGGTCGTCCGGTGCGGGAGAATCGGATCTCGTGACCGACCCCGTGACCGAGCCCGCCCTCTTCGACCTGCCCCCGGGTGCGCGGCGCCCCCGCGCGCGCGTGGTGCTGCTGACCGGACCGTCGGGTTCGGGCAAGACGTCGCTCACGCAGCGGCTCGGCCTGCCGGTGGTCCAGCTCGACGACTTCTACCTCGACATCGACCACCCCGGCCTGCCGCAGCGCTACGGCAGCGTGGACTGGGACAGCCCCGAGAGCTGGGACGGCAAGGGCGCGCTGGCCGCGCTGCAGGAGCTGGCCACCGAGGGCCGCGCCGAGGTCCCGGTCTACGACATCCCGACGTCGCGCCGTACGGGCATGCGCCGGCTCGACATCGGGGACTCGCCGCTGATGATCGCCGAGGGGATCTTCGCGGCGCAGCTCGTCGAGGAGTGCCGCGCCGAGGGGCTGCTCGCCGACGCGATCTGCCTGTCGCGGCCGCGCCTGGTCACCTTCTGGTTCCGGTTCCTGCGCGACGTCGCCGAGGCGCGCAAGCCGATCGTGACGCTGCTGCGCCGGGGGACCTCGCTGCTGCGGTCCGAGCCGGCGATGATCGAGCGGTGGGTCGCGCTGGGCTGCCGCGAAACCTCACCCGCTCAGGCCGAGAAAGACATCCGAAACCTCCTTGTGCAGAAGTCCTCGGATACGTAATCCTCGTGTAACCAAATTGCCATGTAACGCACATCCGCAGGGCTCACCCTGGGCACAGGAGGTGGTGTCTGTGATCCAGCGCAACGGTTTGCGTGTGCTCTCGCTCTACGAGGGCTTCTTCAGCGGCGGGGCTCGTGTCCTGCACTCGACAGTGGTTGCCGGTCTGCATCAGGGCGGTCGTCAGCAGCATTCCGTGCTGAGCCTGCACCACGAGGTCCGGCGCGAGGCCACCCTCCAGCGCATGGAGGACGACCCCCGCTACCGCGCCCTGCGCGCCGCGGGCGTCCGGATCGGATCCCTGGGCCGGAGCACCGACGCGAATCACGACCCGCGGGTGTTCACCGAGGCCGAGCTGCGCGCCGCGGCCCACCAGGCCAGCAGCTCCCACGTCATCCTGTCCCTCAAGGAGCAGCCGCTGCGGCTCGTGAACCAGGACGCGTTCCCGCAGCGTCCGGTCATCGCGTGCCTGCACCGGTCGGACCCGGAGCACCAGGGCGACGCCCTCGGCGACCTGCTGACCGCGGCGGAGCGGGGCCGCCTGGCGGCCGTCGTCTGCTGCGCGGAGTCCACGCGCGACGCCTACCGGGAGGCGGGCGTGCCCGCCGACCTGCTGCGCGTGGTGCCGAACGGCATCAACCTGGCCCGGTTCCGGCCCGTGCAGGGCGCACGCCGGCTCGCCCTTCGGGGCGCGGCCGGGATCCCGGCCGACGCGACGGTCGTGGTCTACGCCGCGCGGTACGACGAGATGAAGAACCCCGAGCTGTTCCTCCGGTCGGCCCGGACGTTCCTCGAGCTCGACCCCGCCGGCTACGTGCAGATGTGCGGCGCGGGCATGAGCTCGGCCAACCCCGCGCTGCAGGACGACCTGGCCCGCATCTTCGGCGACCGCCCGGACCTGCTGGAGCGTCTGGACCTGCTGGGCGTGCGGCACGACATGGAGCTGGTCTACGCGACGGCCGACGTCGTCGCGCTGACCTCGACGTTCGGCGAGGCCGCGCCGCTGTGCCTCATCGAGGGCTCGATGTGCGGGGCGGTGCCCGTCACGACCCCGGTGGGCGACGCGCCCTCCATCGTCGAGCGGATCGGCTTCGTGACGTCGTTCGACCCGGACGAGATCGCCGCGACCTGGATCGAGGCCGCGGCCCGGCGCGAGGAGCTCGAGTCGGCGCGCACCGCCGTCCGGCCGAAGTTCAGCCACGTCCGGATGATCGCCGGGTACTCGAGCGTCATCGAGCGCACGCACCGCGACGCGGGTTTACGGATGGCGCGGGTGTGACGCTCCCCGGGTGATCGGTAGGACGTCAGGTGGTCGGCACCCCGGGGTGCCGAC
>NZ_JBHVEG010000300.1:0-4121 GCF_042802395.1 Promicromonospora sp. NPDC057488 | reverse complement strand
GCTCTGAGCCGGCTCAGAGCGAAGAAAACCTGACCCTCAAAGGGAATCGGCCCCAAGGGAACCGGCCTCACAGCGAGTCGGCGCGCTGCCGGGCGTACTCCAGCTCCGGCCGCCCCCGCGTGCCGTACCGGGGCGCGCGGGTCGCGACGCCGCGGTCGGCCAGGAACTCCAGGTACCGCCGGGCCGTGATCCGGGCCAGGTGCAGCTCGTCGGCCACCTCGCTCGCCGACAGCGGCCCGGCGGCCCGGGCCAGCAGGTCGGACACCGTGTCCAGCGTGTCCTGGGACAAGCCCTTGGGCAGCCCCGCGGCGTTGGAGGTGCGCAGCGCCGCGAACGCGGTGTCCACCTCGCGCTGGCTCATCGTCGAGACCGGCGAGCGCATCTGGTCGAAGTACTTGCGGTACGCGCCGAGCTTCTCGGCGAACAGCCCGAACGCGAACGGCTTGATCAGGTACTGCACGACGCCGACGGCGACCGCCTCGCGCACCACCTCCAGCTCGCGGGCCGCGGTCACGGCGATCACGTCGACCACCAGGCCCGCGGCTCGAAGCTGCCGGCACAGCACCAGGCCGTGCCGGTCGGGCAGGTTCATGTCCAGCAGGAGCAGGTGCACCTCCTCGCCGGCGGCCTGGGCGTCGCGCAGCGCGCGCACCGTCTCGCTCGCGGTGTGCACCACCCCGGCCAGCTCGAACCCGTCCACCCGGCGCACGTACTCGCCGTGCGCCTCGGCCGTGTGCGGGTCGTCCTCCACGACCAGCACCCGGATCACGCGGGCACCTCGGCGGGCGGCGCCGCCTGCCCGACGGCGTCGGGCCGGGGGAGCGTGACCGTGAAGACGGCGCCGGTGCCGGCGCCGCGGGAGACCTCGATGTCGCCGCCGAAGCTCTCCACCACCTGCCGCACGAGCGCCAGGCCGTAGCCGCGCCCGCCCGCCACGGCCTCCTTGGTGCTCCAGCCCTGGTCGAAGATGCGGTCCAGGTCGGCGTCCGCGATGCCGGCGCCGCTGTCGGACACCTGGAACACCAGCGAGCCGTCGTCGCCGTTCGCGAGGTAGATCTCCACCCACGCCTCCGGGACCAGCCCGGCCGCGTCCGGGCCGGTGTCCTGCCGGGCGACGTCGAGGGCGTGCCCGGCGGCGGCGTCGATCCCGTTGTCGATCAGGTTGCCCAGGATCGTCACCACGTCCACCGGCTCCAGCCAGTGCGTGCCCGGCGTCAGGTGCGTCTCGAAGTGCATCTCGACGGCGCGCTCGCGGGCCTGGGCGGCCTTGCCCAGCACGAGCGCGGCGATCACCGGCTCCTCGATCGCCTGGACCACGCGGTCGGTGAGCCGCTGGCCGAGGTCGCGCTCGCCGGCCACGAACCGCAGCGCCTCGTCGCTGCGGCCCAGCTCGATGAGCGTGGCGATGGTGTGCAGGCGGTTGCTGAAGTCGTGGGTCTGCGCGCGCAGCGCCTCGGAGATGGTGCGCACCGACGACAGCTCGCCCGTGACCCGCTGCAGCTCCGTGCGGTCGCGCAGGGAGACGACCTCGCCGACGTTGCGCCCGGCCGCCGCCGCGGTGTCGCGGCCCACGAGCAGCACCCGGTCGCCCACCCGGACCGGCCCTTCCGGCGCGGCGCCGCCCAGCAGGTCGCGGACGGCGGGGGACAGGCGCGGGTCGGCCACCGCGAACGGGGCCGTCAGGTCCGGGACGTCCAGCAGCCGCAGGGCCTCGTCGTTGGCCAGCACCACCGTGCCGTCCTCGACCAGGAGCATGCCCTCCTCGACGGAGTGCAGCACCGCCTCGTGCGCGGTGAACAGGTGGGCCAGCTCGTCGGGGCCCTTGCTCTCCGTGATCCGGTCCAGCCGCCGGGCCAGCAGCGTCGCGGCGACGGCGCCCGTGCCGAACGCCAGGAGCGTGCCGACGCCGACGATCACCAGGCGCGGCACGATGCTGTCCCACAGCCGGTCGAGCGTCACCCCGGCCGAGACCATGCCCACCACCTCCCCGTCGTCGGTCATCACGGGCACGACGGCGCGCACCGACGGGCCGAGCGTGCCGTCGTACACCTCCGTGAACGTCTCGCCCCGCAGCGCCGGCGCGGTGGTGCCCACGAACTGGCGGCCGATCTGCCAGGTGTTGCGGTGCGTGTACCGGGTGCGGTCGGTGTCCATCACGGTCAGGTAGTCGATCTCCGTGGTCGCCATGACGCGCTCGGCGTACGGCTGCAGCAGGGCCGAGACCTCGGCGACCGTGCCGGACCGGTCCGTGCCGGCGGCGGCGTGCGCCTCGGCCACCGTGTCGATCACCAGCGACTCCGCAGCGACCGTGGCCGCCAGGTCCGTGCTCTCCTTCGCGGCGTGCGACTCCGCCGACGACCGGGCGTCCAGCGCCAGCAGCCCGAACACGATGACCGCGCCCGCGAACAGGAGTGCCGTGTGCACGGCGAGGAACCACCTCGCGATACTCGCACCCCGTCGCTGCGCCACGGGACCCATTGTGACCCGCCCGCGCCGCGCCCGGGACCACGTCGAGAACACTATGTACGCAATGGTGGGGTTCGCCGCCGTCACCAGCACTCTTGTCGCTGACCACACAGCGTTGTGAGAGGAACACACCATGGCGGAAACACAGTCCGCCGGCTCCGGGACCACCCCGCGCCGCCGGCTCGACAAGAGTCACTACCTGTACATCGCGGTGATCGTCGCCGTCGTCGCCGGCGTCATCGTGGGCCTGGCCTCCCCGGAGACCGGAGTGGCGCTGAAGCCGCTCGGTACCGGGTTCGTGGCCCTGATCAAGATGATGATCTCGCCGGTCATCTTCTGCACCATCGTGCTGGGCATCGGCTCCATCGCCAAGGCCGCCACCGTCGGCCGGGTCGGCGGGCTGGCGCTGCTCTACTTCATCGTGATGTCCACGTTCGCGCTGTTCATCGGCCTGGTCGTCGGCAACGTGCTGCACCCGGGCGAGGGCCTGAACATCGCGGGGGCCAGCTACGAGGCGGAGGGCGAGGCCGAGGGCCTGGTCGACTTCGTGCTCGGCATCATCCCCACCACGCTCGTCTCGCCGCTGACCGGCGAGTCCGTGCTGCAGACGCTGTTCGTGGCGCTGCTCGTCGGGTTCGCCATCCAGCAGCTCGGCGCGCGCGGCAAGCCCGCGCTCGACGCCATCCGCATGATCCAGGCGATCGTGTTCCGCGTCCTGACGATGATCCTCTGGGTCGCCCCCGTGGGTGCGTTCGGCGCCATCGCGGGCGTCGTCGGCGAGACCGGCTGGGGCGCCGTCGTCGCGCTGGGCACCCTGATGGTCGGGTTCTACCTCACCTGCATCGTGTTCATCGCCGTGGTGCTGGGCGCCGTGCTGTGGTTCGTGGCCCGCGTGAACATCTTCTCGCTCATGAAGTACCTGGCGCGCGAGTACCTGCTGATCGTCAGCACCTCGTCGTCCGAGGCGGCCCTGCCGCGCCTGATCGCCAAGATGGAGCACCTGGGCGTCTCGAAGCCGGTGGTGGGCATCACCGTGCCGACCGGCTACTCGTTCAACCTGGACGGCACCGCGATCTACCTGACCATGGCGTCGCTGTTCATCGCCTCGGCCATGGGCACGCCGCTGTCCGTGCCGGAGCAGATCGGCATGCTCGCCTTCATGATCATCGCGTCCAAGGGCGCCGCCGGGGTCACCGGCGCCGGCCTGGCCACCCTCGCGGGCGGCCTGCAGACCTACCGCCCCGACCTGGTCGACGGCGTGGGCATCGTGGTCGGCATCGACCGGTTCATGTCCGAGGCCCGCGCGCTGACCAACTTCACGGGCAACGCCGTGGCCACGGTGATCATCGGCACCTGGACCAAGGAGATCGACCGCGACCGCGTCGACGAGGTGCTCGCGGGACGCCTCCCGTTCGACGAGACCGCCGCGGACGACCTGCACGGCCCGGGGGACGCCGCCGCGGAGCCGGGCGACGAGGCCGTCGGCGACTCCGGCGCGGACGCAGAGGACCGGCGGACCAAGGCGGCCGAGCCCAGCTCGGTCTGATCCACGACCTGTTCGAGGTCCGGCCGGCCGCCGTACGGCCTGCCGGACGCCGCCCCGCCGCCGTCCGGCGGGGCGGCCCATGACTGACGACGGCCGGGCTGCTCTGGGG
>NZ_JBHVEG010000299.1:0-4155 GCF_042802395.1 Promicromonospora sp. NPDC057488 | reverse complement strand
TCCCGCGGGGGGCCCGGCTCGGGGTCGACGTCGGCATGGCCCGGATCGGGCTGGCCGCGAGCGACCCCGACGGCCTGGTCGCCACGCCCGTGGAGACCGTGCCGCGGGTGCTGGCGGGCTCGGGGAAGCAGGGGGCACCGAGCACGAAGCAGAAGGCGCAGAGCGCGACAGGCACCACGGCTGACGTGAAGCGGATCGTGGACGAGGTGGCCGAGCGGTTCGCCGCCGTCGTCTACGTGGGGCTGCCCCGGCACCTGTCCGGCAAGGAGGGCGCGGCCACCGCCGACGCCCGCCAGTTCGCTGCCCGGCTGACGGTCG
Organism: Promicromonospora sp. NPDC057488; assembly: GCF_042802395.1. Taxonomy (NCBI): domain Bacteria; kingdom Bacillati; phylum Actinomycetota; class Actinomycetes; order Micrococcales; family Promicromonosporaceae; genus Promicromonospora; species Promicromonospora sp. NPDC057488. The sequence continues at coordinate 3,837 of NZ_JBHVEG010000299.1, read as the reverse complement.
CGCTGGCCGCCGCGGGGGAGAGCGCCGCGGTACGCCTCGTGGACGAGCGGATGACGACGGTCTCGGCGCACCAGGCCCTCCACGCGGCGGGCCGAAAAACCAAGAAGCACAGGTCCGTGATCGATCAGGCCGCAGCCGTTATCATTCTGCAATCTGCACTCGACGCGGAGCGGGCGAAGGGGGAGCGCGCCGGCGAGCTCGTCGTGGTAGAGACCGTGCACGACACGCACGACTGACCGTAGCGCCACCCCCCTACACCCCCCGACGAAGGACAGTGAGTCTCCGGTGACGGACCTCTTCACGGCGCCCCCGCGCCCCCAGGCAGATCCCTCGTTCCCCGGGCCGCGATCGGACCGGAGGGCGCAGCGGCGCCGCCGGCGGAACAAGCGCGGCCGCGCGCTGGTCGTGCTGCTCGTCGCGCTCGTGCTGGTCGGCGGATCCGGTTACGCGATCTGGACCAACCTCGACTCCCTGACCGGCCTGACCAACCCGCTGGAGTCCAAGGACTTCCCGGGGCCGGGCGGCGACCAGGTCGACGTCGAGATCCCCGAGGGCGCGACCGGCACGGTCATGGGCCAGCAGCTGTACGAGGCGGGCGTGGTCGCCAGCGTGTCGGCCTTCACGACGGCGTTCGAGGCGAACCCGGACTCCGTGTCGATCCGGCCGGGCACCTACAACATGCTCGAGGAGATGCCCGCGAAGGACGCCGTCGCGCTGCTCGTCAAGAGCGAGCGCGTGGACCTCCAGCTCACCATCCCCGAGGGCTACACGGTCAAGCAGATCGTGGAGCGCGCCGTGCAGGTCACGGGCGTGCCCGCCGAGGACTTCGAGGCCGCGCTGGAGAAGCCGTCCGAGTTCGGTCTGCCGAAGCAGGCCGGCGGCGACGCCGAGGGCTGGCTCTATGCCGGCACGTACCCGCTCAAGCCGGACGAGGACACCGCCGTCGGGCTGCTCACGCAGATGGTCGACCGCACCGAGCAGGCCCTGCGCAAGAAGGACATCCCCAAGGGCGGCTGGGAGGACGTGCTGACCAAGGCGTCGCTGGTCGAGCGGGAGGGCCTGCACGCGGAGGACAAGCCCAAGATCGCCCGGGCGATCGAGAACCGGCTCGAGGACGGCATGATCCTGCAGATCGACGCCGCGGTCGCCTACGGAGCCGGCAAGCCCGGTACGGAGCTGACCAAGAAGGACCTCGCCAACGGGAAGAACAAGTACAACACCTACCAGCACACGGGGCTCCCGCCGGGCCCGATCGCGAGCCCGGGCGACACGTCGATCGAGGCCGTGCTGCACCCGGCGCCGGGCGACTGGAAGTACTGGATCACGGTCAACCTCGACACGGGCGAGACCAAGTTCTCCGAGACCTACGAGCAGCACCTCGCCTACCAGCAGGAGCTCCGCGACTGGCAGGCCGCCAACAGCTGAGGGTGACTAATCCCGGGAGTTGGCCGGGAATGTGCAGATCGGGGTAGCGTTCGCCGCACCCGGGCTGTGATGTGATCGTGACATGTGGCTGAATTCTGGTTGCATAGTTGTGTTCCCGGTTGGTGACCAGCGTGGATCGGCCAGTGATCCGCGCACCGTAGAGGATGGAGCGAGCGTGACCGAGGCCCTTCCCGGAGTGGACTATCAGGGGCCACCGAGGCACGCCAGCGGCCGACGCGGAGGCCGGGGGGACCGCGACGGGCACCACCGCAGGGGGCGGCGGAGCGAGGGGCGGCGGAGTGCTGGACGCGGTGGAGCTCAGCGAGGCTCGCTGCGGCCGGTGATCATCGCCGTCGTGGCCGCGCTGGTCGTCGTCGGCGGGCTCGGCGCGTGGACGGTGAAGAACGACGGCTACCTGTTCGGCATCAGGACCCCGCTCGCCGCCGCGGACTACGAGGGCACGGGCGGCGAGCCGGTGGACATCGACGTCCCCGAGGCCGCCAACGGGTACACGATCGGCGCGGAGCTGGCGGCGAAGGACGTGGTGGCGAGCGCGGAGGCGTTCGTGCGCGCGTTCAACGCCAACCCGGACGCCGGGGGTATCCAGCCGGGAACGCACACCATGAAGCTGCAGATGAGCGCCGAGTCGGCCGTGGCGCTGCTCGCGGCGAACGACGTCAAGCGGGGCGGCCTGACCGTCGTCGAGGGCCACACGGTGGCGCAGATCAAGGAGACGATGGTCAAGCAGGGCTGGCCCGAGGCCGACGTCGACGCGGCCCTCGCCAACACGAAGGCGCTCGGCCTGCCCGCGGAGGCGAAGGGTGAGCTGGAGGGCTGGCTGGCGGCCAGCACGTACGACGCGAAGCCGGAGTCCACCAGCGCCGCCGACGTCCTGAAGCAGATGGTCGCCCTGACGATCCAGGAGCTCGACGCCCTCAAGGTGCCGGACGACCAGCGCAACGACCTGATCATCAAGGCCTCCCTGGTCGAGCGCGAGGCGCCGGACGAGTACCGCGGCGAGGTCGCCCGGGTGATCGACAACCGCCTGGCCACCAACGAGCCGCTCGGCCTGGACGCCATCGACTCCTACGGCCGCAACAAGCCGTCCCACCTGATCACCACCGAGGAGTTCCGGGACAAGTCGTTCCCGTACGCCTCCCGCGTGGTCCCGGGTCTGCCGCCGACCGCGATCGGCGCGCCGAGCGAGGCGTCGGTCGAGGCCGTCATGAACCCGCCGGAAGGCCCGTGGATCTGGTACGTCACGGTCAACCTGGAGTCCCAGGAGACCAAGTTCACGGACGACTACGACGAGTTCCTGGCCTTCAAGGACGAGTACCAGGCCTGGGCAGCGGAGAACGGCTATTGAGCATGAGCACCACCCCCACCGCCTCAGCCGGCGGCCCGACGACGGCGACCGTGCGCCGGGCCGCCGTGCTCGGCCACCCCGTCGCGCACTCCCTGTCCCCGGTGCTGCACGGCGCCGCCTACCAGGCGCTCGGCCTGGAGGGCTGGGACTACGGCGTGCACGACGTCACCGAGGAGACCTTGGCGGGCTTCCTGTCCGGGCTCGGCCGGGAGTGGGCAGGCCTGAGCCTGACCATGCCGCTCAAGCAGGCGGTCTTCCCCCTGCTCGACCACGTCGAGCCGCTCGCCGCGGCGGTCGGGGCCGTGAACACGGTGCTGTTCACGGCGGTCGGCGGCACGGTCACCACCACCGGCACGAACACGGACGTGCACGGCATCGTCGCGGCGCTGCGCGAAGGGCTGGGAACGGGCCCGGGTGAGCGCCCGGTCGCCGGGGCCGTGGTGCTCGGCGGGGGAGCGACGGCGGCGTCGGCCCTGGCCGCGCTGGCGGAGCTGGGCTGCGCCTCGGCGCGGGTGTTCGTGCGCTCCCTGGACCGCATCGACCTGCTGCGCGAGGCCGTGGCCCGGATGGGCGTCAGCCCGTCGTTCGAGGTGTTCGACGACACGGCGACGACGTCGGCCCTGGTGGGCGCGGACGCCGTCGTCTCCACGACGCCGAAGTACGCCGCAGACGTCTGGGCCAAGCTGCTGACCGACGGCGTGCCGGGGGCGGATGGGAACGGTGCGCCCCACGGCGTGCTGCTCGATGTCGTCTACGACCCGCGACCCACCGCCCTGCAGTCCGCGTGGACGGCGCTCGGGGCGCACGCCGTGGGGGGCGAGCGCATGCTGCTGCACCAGGCCGCCGAGCAGGTGCGCCTGATGACCGGCCGCGCGGCGCCGCTGGAGGCGATGGACCAGGCGCTCCGGGCTGCGCTGATCGGCTGAATCGCCGTCTCCACCACGCGCTCCACCAGGCTCTCCACCAGAGCTCTGTACCGCCCCCGCCGGGGCAAGAGCTACACCCCCGAGGAGGTAACGGAGAGTGCACATTGTGCACTCTCCGTT
>NZ_JBHVEG010000298.1:0-4169 GCF_042802395.1 Promicromonospora sp. NPDC057488 | reverse complement strand
TAGGGTCCGTCGCTTCATAAGGGCACATGAGCCGACGGACCCTACGTTCGACGCCGGAGCCGACGAACTCTACGTTCGACGCCGGGCTCCCGCGCCGCTGGTACCCGCGCGCCACGCCAGGCCTGGGGACCGACGGCGGATGCGCCTGGTCCGGCGGCGGATGCGCCGACAGTGCGCACCTGCGGCACCGCACCCCCCGCGCGCTGCCCCACGTGCCTGGCGGCGTCGAACGTAGGGTGCGTCGCTTCATGAGGGCACATGAGCCGACGGGCCCTACGTTCGACGCCGGAGCCGACGGGCCCTACGTTCGACGCCGGGCTCCCGCGCCGCTCGTGCCCGCGCGCAATGCCAGGCGTGGGGACCGACGGCGGATCCGCCCGGTCCGACGGTGCATGCGCCGACAGCGCGCACCTGCGGCACCGCACCCCCCGCGCGCTGCCACACCGCGCCAGGCGCCGTCGAACGTAGGGTGCGTCGCTGCATGAGGGCACATGAGCCGACGGACCCTACGTTCGACGCCGGAGTCGACGGGCCCTACCTTCAGCGCCGCATCGCCTGGACCCGGGCGGGCACCGCGGGGCGACGGGCGAGGGGGGCCGCCAGGGGGATAGGGTGATCGTCGACCCCGGCAGACGTCAGTGAGACGTCGGTGCCGGACATCCACGGACCTTCAGGCAGGAGCTTGCGCATGACCCTCGGCGACCTCGGAGACGTGGCGGGACTGATCGCGGCGATCGCGTTCGTGCTCCTCGTGGGCTTTCTCGCCGTCCCGTTGTGGAAGCTGGGCAAGCTCCTGGACGAGGCGCGCCTCAGCGTCAAGGACGTCACCGAGCACTCGGTGCCGATCCTCGACGAGGCCGCGAGCACCGTCGCCTCCGCGAACACGCAGCTCGTCAAGGTCGACACGATCACCACGTCCGCGGCCTCGGTCAGCGAGAACGTGTCCGCGCTGACGGGCCTGTACGCGGCGACGCTGGGCAAGCCGCTCGTCAAGGTCTCGGCGTTCTCCTACGGGGTGCGGCAGGCGTTCGGCCAGGCCAAGGGCCGGTCCGGCCGGCACACCGACGCGAACGGGGCCGAGGCGTGATCCGCCGCCTGTTCTGGGTCGGCGTCGGCGTGGCCGTCACCGTGGTCGTGATCCACAAGGGCCGCCAGATCGTCGCCCGGTACACGCCCGAGGCCGTGAGCGAGCGTGCGGCCGCCGCGGTGGACGACGCCGGCGTGCGGCTCAACCGGATGGCGCACACGTTCCGCTCGGACTTCGCGACGGCGCGCGCCGAGCGGGAGGCCGAGCTCATGGCGTCGCTGCGCGGCGAGCTGCCGGGCCACCAGCGGTAACGGGGCACCGCCCGATCTTTCAGTTTCCGTCTGCCGCGCTACCAGCGGCAGAATAGGCACGTGCCCGGACAACCGTGGCGCCAGAATTCGTGCACCCTCCAGTGCGACCCACCAGTACGACCCACCAGTACGACCGAGAAGAAGGACCACTGACCTCATGCGCACCGCCGAGATCCGCAAGCGTTGGCTCGACTACTTCGAAGCTCAGGGCCACGCGGTGGTGCCGTCGGCGTCGCTGATCTCCCCGGACCCGTCGACGCTGTTCACCATCGCGGGCATGGTGCCGTTCATCCCGTACATGACGGCCCAGCAGACCCCGCCGTGGACCCGCGCCACCAGCGTGCAGAAGTGCGTGCGCACGCTCGACATCGACGACGTGGGCAAGACGACGCGGCACGGCACGTTCTTCCAGATGAACGGCAACTTCTCGTTCGGCGACTACTTCAAGGCCGACGCCATCCGGTTCGCCTGGGACTTCCTGACGGGCTCCCTGGAGGACGGCAGGCTGGGCATCGACCCCGACAAGCTGTGGGTCACCGTCTACTACGAGGACGACGAGGCCCGCCAGCTCTGGAAGGACATCGTCGGCCTGCCCGACGAGCGCATCCAGGGCCTCGGCAAGAAGGACAACTACTGGTCCACCGGCCAGCCCGGCCCGGCCGGCCCGTGCTCGGAGATCTTCTACGACCGCGGCCCCGCCTTCGGCCCCGACGGCGGCCCGCTGATCGACGAGGGCGGCGACCGCTTCGTCGAGATCTGGAACCTGGTGTTCATGCAGTACGCCATCGACGACGTGAGGTCCAAGGAGGACTTCCGGATCGTCGGTGAGCTCGCCAAGAAGAACATCGACACCGGCATGGGCCTCGAGCGTGTTGCCTTCCTGCTCCAGGGCAAGGACAACATGTACGAGATCGACGAGGTCTTCCCCGTCATCGAGGCCGCCGAGAAGCTGTCCGGCAAGAAGTACGGCGAGAACCACGACGACGACGTGCGCATGCGCGTCGTGGCCGACCATGTCCGCTCGGCCCTGATGATCATCGGCGACGGCGTCCGCCCCTCCAACGAGGGCCGCGGCTACGTGCTGCGCCGCCTGCTGCGCCGCTCCGTGCGCGCCATGCGTCTGCTCGGCGTCGACGGCGTGGCCCTGCCGTCGCTGCTGCCGGTCTCCAAGGACGCGATGGCTCCCTCCTACCCGGAGCTGGGCACCAACTTCGAGCAGATCTCGGCCGTCGCGTACGCCGAGGAGGAGGCCTTCCGGCGCACCCTGGTGTCCGGCACCGGCATCCTCGACAACGCCGTCGCCAACCTGAAGAAGCAGGGTGGCGACCACCTGGTGCTGCCGGGCGACGCCGCCTTCCAGCTGCACGACACCTACGGCTTCCCGATCGACCTGACCCTCGAGATGGCCGCCGAGCAGGGCGTCCAGGTGGACGAGAAGGCCTTCCGCTCGCTCATGCAGGAGCAGCGCACCCGCGCCCGCGCCGACGCGCTGGCCAAGCGCACCGGCGGGGCCGACGTCGCCGCCTACGAGGCCCTGGAGAAGGAGCTCACCGCTCCCGTCGAGTTCCTCGGCTACACGCAGACCGACGCCACCGTGCGCGTCGTGGGCCTGCTCAGCGGCGGCGTGCCCGCTCCCGCCGTCACCGCCCCGGCCGAGATCGAGGTGGTCCTCGACCGCACGCCGTTCTACGCCGAGGCCGGCGGCCAGCTCGCCGACCACGGCACGATCGTGCTCGACAGCGGCGCCACCATCGAGGTGGACGACGTCCAGCGCCCGATCAAGGGCCTGAACGTGCACCGCGGCCGCCTGGTCGAGGGCACGGCCGCCCTGGGCGACCCGGGCACCGCGCAGATCGACACGGCTCGCCGCAAGGCCATCAGCCGCGCCCACTCGGCCACGCACATGATCCACAAGGCGCTGCACGAGCTCGTCGGCCCGGACCGCACCCAGGCCGGCTCGGAGAACGCCCCGAGCCGCATCCGGTTCGACTTCCGCTCGCCGTCGGCCGTCTCGGCGTCCGCCCTGACGGAGATCGAGGAGCGCGTCAACGTGCGCCTCGCCGACAACCTCGAGGTCACCGACCAGCTCATGCCGATCGCCCAGGCCCGCGAGGCCGGCGCCATGGCGCTGTTCGGCGAGAAGTACGGCGACGTCGTGCGCGTGGTCTCGATCGGCGACGACTGGTCGCGCGAGCTGTGCGCCGGCACGCACGTCAAGCAGACCGGCCAGCTCGGCCGGGTCACGCTGCTGGGCGAGTCGTCGATCGGCTCCGGCGTGCGCCGCGTCGACGCCCTGGTGGGCGACGGCGCCTACGGCTTCCAGGCCAAGGAGCACGCCCTGGTGGGCCAGCTCACCGGCCTGCTCAACACGCGTCCCGAGGACCTGCACGAGCGGGTCGGCTCGCTCGTGACGCGCCTGAAGGAGGCCGAGAAGGAGCTCGCCACGCTGCGGCAGGGCCAGCTCCTGGCCGTCGCCGGCAAGCTCGCCGCCGAGGCTCCGCGCGTCGGCGACGTCCGCGTCGTCACGCACGACGCCGGTGAGGCCCAGGCCGACGACCTGCGGGCCCTCGTACTCGACGTGCGCGGCCGCCTCGGCGAGGCCGAGCCCGTCGTGGCCGCCGCCGGCGGCGTGTCGGGCGGCCGCCCCGTCGTGGTGGTCGTGACCAACGCCGCCGCCCGCGCGGCCGGCTACAAGGCCGGCGACCTGGTGCGCACGGCCGCCCAGACCCTCGGCGGCGGTGGCGGCGGCAAGCCGGACATGGCCCAGGGCGGCGGCACCGACCCGGCCAAGCTCGGCGAGGCCCTCGCGGGCATCGCCGAGGGCGTGCGCC
>NZ_JBHVEG010000297.1:0-4171 GCF_042802395.1 Promicromonospora sp. NPDC057488 | reverse complement strand
GGTCTCGACAAGCTCGACCAGCGAAGGAGCCAGGGTCAGAGGCCCTGGGCCAGGCGGTAGTACGCCTGGTTGTGGCGCACCTGGTCGGCGAAGCCGCGGCGCGTCGTGTCCTCGTCGATGACCAGCAGCTCGGTGCGCGCGATGTTCGCGAACACCTCGAACGCCTCGATGCCCGCGGCGGTCGACATGACGGTGTGGTGCGCGCCGCCCGCCGTCAGCCACGACTCGGCCGAGATCTCGAACGACGGCCGCGGAGCCCACATGGCCCGGGCCACGGGCAGGTTCGGCAGGTCGCGCGGCGGCGTGACGACGTCGACCACGTTCGCCGTCAGGCGGAAGCGGTCGCGCATGTCGGCGAGCGAGACGACCACGGCGCCCTCGACGGCGTCCGCGGAGAACACCATGCGGACCGGGTCCTCCTTGCCGCCGATGCCCAGCGGGTGCACCTCGATGCGCGGCTTCGAGGTGGTCAGCGACGGGCAGACCTCCAGCATGTGCGCGCCGAGGATCAGCTCGGAGCCCGGGGTGAGGTCGTAGGTGTAGTCCTCCATCAGGGAGGCGCCACCCGGCAGGCCGAGCCCCATCACCTTGGCCGCGCGGACGAGGACGGCGGTCTTCCAGTCGCCCTCGGCGCCGAAGCCGTAGCCCTTCTCCATCAGGCGCTGGACCGCCAGGCCGGGGAGCTGGCGCAGGGCGCCGAGGTCCTCGAAGTTGGTGGTGAACGCCTTGGCGCCGGCCGCCTCCAGGAAGCCCTCCAGGGCGAGCTCCTGCCGCGCGGCGTAGCGCAGCGAGTCGTGCCGCTCGGCGCCGGCCCGCAGCTCGGGGGCGACGTCGTACTTGGCCTCGTACTCCGCGACGAGCGCGTCGATCGCGGGCTCCTCGACGGCGTCCACGGCCGCGACCAGCTCGTTCACGCCCCAGGTGTTCACCGAGACGCCGAACCGCAGCTCGGCCTCGGTCTTGTCGCCCTCGGTCACCGCGACGTTGCGCATGTTGTCGCCGAACCGGACCAGCTTGAGCTCGTGCGTGGCGGCCCAGCCGGCCGCGCCGCGCACCCAGGTGCCCACCCGGCGGGTGACGGCCGGGTTGGAGACGTGCCCCACCACCGTGGTCCGCGCGACGCCGAGCCGCGTGGCGATGTACGCGTACTCGCGGTCGCCGTGCGCGGCCTGGTTGAGGTTCATGAAGTCCATGTCGATGTCGTCCCAGGGGAGCTCGACATTGGCCTGCGTGTGCAGGTGCAGCAGCGGCTTGCGCAGCGCGTCCAGGCCCGCGATCCACATCTTGGCGGGGCTGAAGGTGTGCATCCAGGTCACGACGCCCAGCACCTGGTCGTCGCCGTTCGCGTCCAGCATGGCGCGGCGGATGGCGGCCGAGTCCTTCAGGACGGGCTTCCACACGACCTTGACCGGCACGTCCGAGGACGCGTCCAGCGCGCGGGCGACCTCCTGGGACTGCTCCGCGACCTGGGCCAGGGTCTCCTCGCCGTAGAGGTCCTGGCTCCCGGTGAGGAACCAGACCTCGCGGTCCGCGTAGGGCTTGGTGCTCATGCCTGTCCTTCCGTGGTGGCAGCGGTCTGCTGGCCGTAGACGTTCTGGTAGCGGTCGTAGAGGGCGTCGATGTGCTGCTGCTCGATCGGCAGGGGGTCGCCCAGCTGACGGGCGACGTGCACCGTGCGGGCCACCTCCTCGACCATGACGGCGGCCTTGACGGCGGCCCGCGCGTCCTTGCCGATGGTGAACGGGCCGTGGTTCTGCATCAGCACGGCGGGGCTGCGGTGGCCGCTGAGGGTCTCGACGATGCCGCGGCCGATCGAGTCGTCGCCGATGATCGCGAACGGCCCCACCGGGACCGGCCCGCCGAACTCGTCGGCCATCATCGTCAGCACGCACGGCACCTCCTCGCCGCGCGCGGCCCAGGCCGTCGCGTACGTCGAGTGCGTGTGGACGACGCCGCCCACCTCACGCATGTGCGTGTACACGTAGGCGTGCGCCGCGGTGTCGGACGACGGCGCCCGCGTACCGTCCACGAGGGTGCCGTCGAGGTCGCAGACCACCATGTCGGCCGGCGTCAGGTCGTCGTACGAGACCCCGGACGGCTTGATGACGAACAGGTCGGCGCTGCCGTCCGGCACGTCCGCGTTCGGCACGCGCTGCGACACGTTGCCCGCCGTCCAGACCACCAGGTCCCAGCGCGGCAGCTCGGCGTGCAGGTCCGAGACGACGGCGCGGACACGCGCCACCTCGTCCTGGACCGCCTGCGAGTAGTCGGTCAGTGTCTTGCTCATCGGTCGCTCTCCTGCGTCGTGTCTCGGGTGCGGAGCTCGGCGACGGCGGCACGCTCGATCGCCAGGCCCGCGCTGTAGCGCTCCAGGAAGGCGGTGAAGCCCGCCACGTCGTCGGCGTCGGGCTCGACGACGTCGAGCGCGGCGTCCGCGAAGATCTCGCTGCCCAGCCAGGTGCCCAGGTCCTGCGCCGGGGCGGCGGCGCCGGCCGCGGACGCCCGGTAGGCGGCCAGCACGGCGATGCCCCAGGCACCGCCCTCGCCCGCCGTGGTGCCGACGGCCACCGGGGCGCCGAGCGCGGCGGCCAGCAGCCGCTGTGCCACGCCCGCGGTCTTGAACATGCCGCCGTGCGCGAACATCGCGTCCAGGCCGACCTGCTCCCGCGCGAGCACGCGCATGCCGAGGGCGAGGGTGCCGAACGCGCTGTAGACCTGCGTCCGGGCGAAGTTGGCCAGCGTGAGCCGGCTGTCCGGGGTGCGGGTGAACAGCGGGCGCCCGGCCTCCAGGCCCGTGATCGGCTCGCCGGACAGGTAGTTGTAGGCGAGCAGGCCGCCGCCGTCGGCGTCGCCGTCCAGGGCGGACCGCAGGAACGCCTCGAAGACGGCGCCCGGCTCGGCGGGCCGCCCCAGGGCGGACGCGAACTGGCCGAACAACTCGGCCCAGGCGCCCAGCTCGCTGGCGCCGTTGTTGCAGTGCACCATCGCGACGAGATCGCCGGACGGAGTGGTCACGAGGTCCAGCTCGTGGTGCACGCGCTCCAGCGGCCGCTCCAGCACGACCATCGCGAAGATGCTGGTGCCGGCGCTGACGTTGCCGGTGCGGGGCGCCACCGAGTTGGTCGCGACCATGCCGGTGCCGGCGTCGCCCTCGGGCGGGCACAGGGGGATGCCCGCCTGGAGCGTGCCGGTCGGGTCGAGCAGGGCGGCGCCCTCCGCCGTGAGCGCGCCGGCGTCCGCGCCGGCGGGCAGCACGCCGGGCAGCAGGTCGGCGAGGCCGCGGCCGGGGCCGCGGTCGCCCACGAGCTCGTCGAACTGCGCCAGCATCCGCTGGTCGTAGCCCCCGGTGGCGACGTCGATCGGGAACATGCCGGAGGCGTCGCCCACGCCGAGCACCTGCTGCCCGGTGAGCCGCCAGTGCACGTACCCGGCCAGGGTGGTGACGTGCCGCACCGACGGCACGTGCGCCTCCTCGTCGAGGATCGCCTGGTACAGGTGCGCCACCGACCAGCGCAGCGGGATGTTGTGCCCGAACAGCGGGCTCAGCTCGGCGGACGCCCGCTCGGTGGTGGTGTTGCGCCAGGTCCGGAACGGCACCAGCAGCTCGTCGGCGTCGTCGAACGCGAGATAGCCGTGCATCATCGCGGAGACGCCGATCGCGCCGATCGTGGCGGGGCGCACGCCGTACTGCCGCTCGACGTCGGCGAGCAGCTCGGCGACGGCGTCACGCAGGCCCGCCCAGACCGCCTCCAGCGAGTAGGTCCACACGCCGTCGACGAGCTGGTTCTCCCAGTCGTGGCTGCCGCCGGCGAGCGGTTCCCCGCCCGGGCCGACTAGGCACGCCTTGATCCGGGTGGAGCCGAGCTCGATGCCGAGGGCGGTCCGACCCTGGTCTATCGCCTCCCGGTGCCCGGCGAGCCGCTCCGCCCCTTCGTCCTGCCGCTCCACCATCGTGGACCGCTCCGTCCTGCCCGCACCGTCGCGAGGCGTAGCTCGTTCATCCGTGGTTCGGCCGTGGTGGTGAGCAGCCCGCTCGCCGCCACGGCGATGTTAGCGCTCACACGATACCGGTCTACAACGCTGTACCCAAGCCGGCCCCTGGCGCCCGCCCGCCGTGTACGCCGGAACGTGTCAGACCCCCAGGTCACCGGGGTGACCTGGGGGTCTGACA
>NZ_JBHVEG010000296.1:0-4317 GCF_042802395.1 Promicromonospora sp. NPDC057488 | reverse complement strand
GTCTGCTTCGAGGTCGGCAGAGGCCTGTGCCGACCTCGATGCAGACTGCCGACGCCGCAGGAAAGTGCCGACCGCGCCGGAGAGAAAAAACAGGTGCGCCCCGCCCCCGCCACGTGACATGCTCCTCGCACGGTCACCGGGCCAACCCTCGAGGCGCTCGCTGACCGGCCAAGCCAGCAGGACAGATCAGCTCCGGCACGTGCGTTCGGGCACGGTGCGGACAGGAAGGAGGCAGTGATGGACGACGTCGTTCGCGCAGCTGCCTCCGCGGCAGCAGACGCCACTGTCACCAGGAGCACCCGGGACTGATCCGGCGATGCTCCAGCATCAAGGAGCACCGACTTGCCCCGTTTTCCCGAATCACCTTCCGCCGCCCTCATCCACGCAGCAGGCAAGGGCAGCACGTCGTCCGGCGACCGGTCGGCCGCCACGGAACGCCGGTCCGCCCAGCGCGTGCGCGTCAGCCGCGAGGACCTCGAGGGGTACTACCCCACCTCTGACGACGCCGGCCGGCACGACGGCGCCGACGTCTTCCAGCACGACCTGCCCGGCCCCACCCTGACAGACCCCACCCAGCCCGGCCCCGGTCAGCGTTGGTCCACCTGGCGCGCCGTCGCCAAGGGGCAGCGCGGGCCCGAGCCGCTGCCCGACTGGGTGGTCACCCGGGACGCCGCGATCGACACCGAGCTCGGCATCCTCAAGACGGGGAAGGAGGCCGACGCGTTCCTCATCGAGCGCGCCGTACCGGCCGGCGTGGACACCACGCCGGACCTGACCCTCGACCAGGCGGCCACGCGCTGCCTGCTCGTGGCCAAGCGGTACCGGAGCCTGGAGCACGGGCAGTTCCACCGTGGCTCGGAGTACACCGAGGGCCGCACCGTGCGGCGCACCCGCGACCAGCGCGCCATGGAGGACCGCAAGTCCGCCTGGGGTCGCGCGGTGTCGGCCACCCAGTGGGCGGACGCCGAGTTCGTCGCCCTGCGCACGGTCTGGGAGGCGGGCGCGCCCGTGCCCTACCCCGTGCAGATCGACGGCACCGAGGTGCTCATGGAGTTCGTGGGCACCGAGGAGACCGACGACCTGGGCCGCACCCAGGCGATCGCCGCGCCGCGCCTGACCCGGGTGCGGCCGTCGGACGACCTGCTGGAGTCCTACTGGGAGCAGCTGACGCACGGCATGTCGGTGCTGGCCCGGCTGGGCTTCGCGCACGGCGACCTGTCGCCGTACAACATCCTGGCCGACGGCGAGCGGCTGGTCATCATCGACCTGCCGCAGGTCGTGGACCTGGCGGCGAACCCGTTCTCCAGCGACGTGCTCCTGCGCGACTGCCGCACCGTGTGCGACTGGTTCACCGCCCGCGGGCTCGACGTCGACCCGGACGCCCTGTTCGCCGACCTGCTCGCGCAGGCCTTCTGAACCCCACGCCGTGTCAGACGTACAGGTCACCCGAGTGACCTGTACGTCTGACACGTCGGAGGGTTCACTCCGCCGGGGTGACCGGACCGCAGGTCCACGACGAGAACACCAGGTCGGTCTGCACCCGACCCACCTCGCCACGGGCGGTGAAGTCGAGGACCAGGCGCTGCAGCTCGTCGGTGTCGGCGCAGGCCACATTTATCAGGAAGTCGTCGGGCCCCGACACATGGTGCACCGCGCGGGTCTGCGGCAGCCGGCGCACCCACTCGACGAACGGCCCCAGCAGGGGCCGGGAGTGGGTGGTCAGCCGCACCATCAGCATGGCCTGCAGCCCTCGCCCGACGGCGGCCGGGTCGATCGCCGCGTGGTACCCACGGATCACGCCGGCGTTCTGCAGCCGCTGGATGCGCGCCAGGCAGGTCGACGGCGCGACGCCGACCCGCTGCGCGAGCGTCTTGTTGGAGAGGCGTCCGTCGTTCTGCAGCTCGAGCAGCAGCGCCCGGTCCACCGAATCCAGGAGCACGTTCTGGGTCATGGGCCGAATATCTAGCACGTCGCGGCGCCGTCCGACAGGACGAATGCCGATAGTCACCCATGAGCATGCACTCCTGGACCACGCGCGCCGTCCACGCCGGCAAGGACGACCTCGCCGCCCTCGGGCTCCATGCCCCGCCGATCGACCTGTCCACCACCTACCCGTCGTACGACGTCGTCGGCGAGGCCACGCGCCTGGACGAGTTCGCCGAGGGGCACGACGACGGCGGCCCGCCGGTGTACGGGCGTGTCGCCAACCCGACGGTGCGCCGGTTCGAGAACGCCCTGGCCGAGCTCGAGGGCGCCGAGGCGGCCGTCGCGTTCTCGACCGGCATGGCCGCGCTGTCCGCCTGCCTGCTGGCCCAGGTCGCGGCGGGCCGCCCGCACGTCGTCGGCGTCCGGCCGCTGTACGGCACCACCGACCACCTGCTCGACTCCGGGCTGCTCGGCACCTCGGTGACGTGGGCGACGCCCGAGGACGCGGCGTCGGCCATCACGGGCCGGACCGGACTCGTGGTGGTCGAGACCCCGGCCAACCCCACGCTGGACGAGGTGGACCTGCGCGCGCTGACCGACTCGTGCGCCCCGGTTACCGTGCTGGTGGACAGCACCTTCGCCACGCCGGTGCTGCAGCACCCGCTGGAGCAGGGGGCCGCGATGGTGCTGCACAGCGCGACGAAGTACCTGGGCGGGCACGGCGACGTCATGGGTGGCGTGGTCGCCTGTGGCGAGGATCTGGCCCGGGCGCTGCGGCAGATCCGGTTCGTCACGGGCGCGATGCTGCACCCGATGGCGGGGTACGAGCTGCTGCGCGGCCTGTCGACGCTCGCGGTGCGGGTGCACGGGGCGTCGGCCACGGCGGCGGAGCTGGCGCGCCGGCTGGCCGACCACCCTGGGGTGACGCGGGTGCACTACCCGAGCATCGGCGGGGCCATGGTGTCGTTCGAGACGTCGGCCGACCCGGTGGCGCTGGTGTCCGCCGTGCGGCTGATCACCCCGGCGGTGAGCCTGGGCAGCGTGGACAGCCTGATCCAGCACCCCGCCTCGCTGACCCACCGGATCATGGACGAGGTGTCCCGCAAGGAGGCGGGCATCTCGCCCGACCTGGTGCGCCTGTCGGTGGGCCTGGAGGACGTCGAGGACCTCTGGGGCGACCTGGACCAGGCCCTGGCCCGCGCCGCCCGCTGACCCGGGTTCCGGAGCCGCTCGACGCGGTGGTGGGGCGGTCGGCGTCCGCCTACCGTGAGGGCATGACGAGCACCCCGTACGACCACGAAGACCTGCTCGCGTTCCTCGTCGGCTACGGCGTCGCGCTCGGGTCGGGCGACCTGGACGCCCTCGCCGACGGCCTCGCCTACCCGTCGGTGATCGTGGCGGCGGAGCGTTCCGTCATGCTGCCCGACGCCGAGGCCGCCCGGGCGGAGCTCGGCGGCATGCTCGCGGGCTACCGGGAGCAGGGGCTGGTCGCCGCCGTGCCGGAGATCAAGGCGGTCGAGCAGGTGGGCGACGCGCTGCTGTGGGTCGACGTGCGGTGGAGCTTCAAGGACGAGAACGCCTCGGAGGCGACGGCGGACCGGATGCGCTACCTGCTGCGCCGGGGCCGGGACACGTTCGAGCTGTGCGTGGTCGTGCCGGTCGACGAGTAGGCGCCCGGGCCCGTCCTCAGGTCCGGGCGATCTCCCGCCGCACGTGCCAGCGGGTCAGCCGGCCGCTCGTCGCGTCCGTGGGCCCCAGCCGGTCGAAGCCGGCGCGCTCGAACATCCCGACCGTGCCGACGAACGCCGCGCTCACCGGGACCCGGCGGCCAGGTTCCGGCTCCACCGGGAAGGCGTCGAGCGCCGTCGCCCCGTGCTCTATGGCGTAGTCGACGCCGGCGTCGAGCAGCGCCCGGGCGACGCCGCGCCGGCGGAAGCCCGCGCGCACCGTCACGCACATGAACACCCAGGTCGTGGGCCAGGCGTCCGGCTCCCCCGTCGGCAGCACGCGGGAGCGCTGCAGCGACCGGGCCGCGGAGCGCCGGGAGAAGCCGAGCCAGCCGGCGACCTCGGAGGGCTCCCCCGGCACGCCCCCGAGGTACGCGAGCATCCCCGGCGCCGGATCCTCCCGCGTCAGCGCGCGCAGCCGGTCCCCGCGCGTCGTGACCTCCTCCTTGGCCGGCGCGCGCCAGTGCATGCACCAGCACGCCTGCTCGCGTCCGGACGGGTTGAGGACGCGCGCGATGTCGCCGAACCGGTCGGCGGTGGCCGGCACCACCGCGACCTCAGCCTCCGGTCTCCGGGCCATGTTCGGAACCTACTCCCCGTCACCGACACTCGTGGCGCGACGCGCTTGGCACACTTTTTCTATGGCGCGGCAACGACCATGCAC
>NZ_JBHVEG010000295.1:0-4317 GCF_042802395.1 Promicromonospora sp. NPDC057488 | reverse complement strand
GGCGCGGGCCGGGCCGACGCATACGCGGCCGGCTCCGACGGAGCCGGACCGCACGCCGCGCTCCTTCCGGAGCGGGGCGAGGCTTCGATACTTTCGGTGTGACGTAGAGCCGGGCGGGCTCCAGGTCGCACCAGGGGTCTCGAGGCCGGTCCGGAGGCCGCTGCCTGGCGCAGAGGTGCGTCGCCCGCGAGTGGGGCGCAGTATTCCGGGAAGGGCCGGTGTCCCGGCATCGACGATCGAAGGGTGACGGATCAGTGAGTGACGAGGCGACGCAGAACTTCGCGGTGGACGTGGAGGGCAAGCCGGCCCGGCGCGTGCTCCTGAAGCTGTCGGGCGAGGCGTTCGGCGGTGGCAGCGTGGGGCTGGACGCCGACGTGGTCCGGCGCATGGCGAAGGAGATCGGCGTGGCCGTCCGGGACGGCATCCAGGTCGCGATCGTCGTCGGCGGCGGGAACTTCTTCCGCGGCGCCGAGCTGAGCGTGGCCGGCATGGACCGGGCCCGCGCGGACTACATGGGCATGCTCGGCACGGTCATGAACTGCCTCGCCCTGCAGGACTTCCTGGAGCAGGCCGGCGTCACGACGCGCGTGCAGACCGCCATCACGATGGGCCAGGTCGCCGAGCCGTACATCCCGCTGCGGGCGATCCGGCACCTGGAGAAGGGTCGCGTGGTGATCTTCGGCGCGGGTGCGGGCATGCCGTACTTCTCGACGGACACCGTCGCGGTCCAGCGCGCCCTGGAGACGAGCTGCGAGCAGGTCGTCATGGGCAAGAACGGGGTCGACGGCGTGTACGACTCCGACCCGCGCCGCAACCCCGACGCGAAGAAGCTCGACCACCTGACCTACACCGACGCCCTCGTGAACCGGCTCGGCGTCATGGACGACACGGCGCTGGCCATGTGCCGCGACAACGACGTCCAGATGCGGGTCTTCGGCATGGAGGGCGAGGGCAACGTCACGCGCGCACTGGCCGGCGAGCCGATCGGCACGCTGATCACGACGCGCTGAACCGCGGGACCCGGGCCCGCCCGGGAACTCGCGATCCTTTCGGTAGCCGGGCAAAGTGTCCGTAGAGTGGCCCCGGCACCACCCGTAGACCAACGACAGGAGCAGTGGTGATCGACGAGACCCTCCTCGAAGCCGAGGAAAAGATGGAGAAGGCGATCGAGGTCGCCAAGGAGGACTTCGCGGGCATCCGCACCGGCCGTGCGAACGCCGGGATGTTCAGCAAGATCACCGTCGACTACTACGGCGCGCCCACGCCGCTGCAGCAGCTGGCGTCGTTCAACATCCCCGACGCGCGGACCGTGCTGGTCGCCCCCTTCGACAAGGGCTCCGTGCCCGCCGTCGAGAAGGCGCTGCGCGACTCCGACCTGGGTGTGAACCCGGCGACCGACGGCAACGCCATCCGCATCGTGCTGCCCTCCCTGACGGAGGAGCGCCGCCGCGACTACGTGAAGCTCGCCAAGTCGAAGGCCGAGGACTCGCGCGTCTCGGTGCGCAACATCCGCCGCAAGGCCAAGGAGACGCTGGACCGCATCGTCAAGGACGGCGAGGCCGGCGAGGACGAGGTCGTGCGCGCGGAGAAGGAGCTGGACAAGCTGACCAAGAGCCACGTCGACATGATCGACCAGCTGCTCTCCAGCAAGGAGAGCGAGCTGCTCGAGGTCTGATGCCCGCACCGCCTCGAGACAGAACAGAGCGAGACAACGCGCACACCGCAGTGAGCCCAGAACCCGAACCCGCCGCGAAGACCTCGCGCGCGGGCCGCAACCTGCCCGCAGCCATCCTCGTCGGCGTCGGCCTGCTCGGCATCGTCGGCGCGTCGCTGTACTGGCGACCCGAACCGTTCGTCCTGTTCGTGGTGCTCCTGCTGTGGGCGGGGCTCTGGGAGCTGCGGCAGGCGTTCGCGCGCCGTGACCTGCGGCTGCCCATGGTCCCGCTCTTCGTGGGCACCGCGGGCATGGTGGTCTCCGCGTACCGGGGCGGTCCGGAGGCGCTGTTCGTGGCCTTCGTGCTGACCGTGGCCGCGACCGTGGTGTGGCGGGCGCTGGACGGTTCCGGCCTCAGCGCCGTGCGGGACTCGGCGGCGGCGATCTTCGCCGCGTCCTACCTGCCGTTCCTGGCCGGGTTCGTGGTGCTCATGCTCGCGCAGCCCGACGGCGAGATCCGCGTCGCGCTGTTCATCCTCCTGGCGGTCGCCAACGACACCGGCGGCTACATCGCCGGCGTCATGCTGGGCCGGCACCCGCTGGCGCCGACCGTGAGCCCCAAGAAGTCCTGGGAGGGCCTGGCCGGCTCGATCGTGCTGGCCACGGTCGTGGGCGTGCTCGGTTCGGTCTACGGGCTGGGCGAGAGCCCGATCCTCGGCATCGCGCTCGGCGTCATGACCGCCATCACTGCCACGGTCGGCGATCTCGCCGAGTCGCTCCTCAAGCGTGACCTAGAATTGAAGGACATGGGCTCATTGCTCCCGGGGCACGGGGGCGTGCTGGACCGCCTCGACTCGCTGGTCATCACAGCGCCCTTCGTCTATCTCGTGCTCTCGGTGGTTGCCTGATGAAAACTCCCCTTGCCCAGCCTGTCGTGCGTCCGTCGGACGAGACCCCGGCGATCCCGCTGCAGATGGCGCCCAAGCGCCGCGGCAAGCCGCCGAGGCACTTCGCCGACCTCACGCCCGAGGAGCGCGTGGCATCGGTGCTCGAGGCGGGCGAGCCCGCCTTCCGGGCCAAGCAGCTCGCCACGCACTACTTCACGCACTACACGAGCGACGCGACGCAGATGACGGACCTCCCGGCGAAGTCCCGTGAGGCGCTGGCGGCGACGATGTTCCCGCAGCTCATCCGCCCTACGCGCAAGCTGGAGGCCGACGGCGGCACCACGGTCAAGACGCTGTGGCACCTGTTCGACGACGCCAAGGTCGAGTCGGTGCTCATGCGCTACCCGAACCGCACCACGCTGTGCGTCTCCAGCCAGGCCGGCTGCGGCATGGCCTGCCCGTTCTGCGCCACGGGCCAGCTCGGCCTGACCCGCAACCTGTCCACGGCGGAGATCCTGGAGCAGGTGCGCGCGGCCTTCCGCTCGCTGGCCGACGGTGAGATCCCTGGCGGCGTCACCCGGCTGAACAACCTGGTCTTCATGGGCATGGGCGAGCCGCTGGCCAACTACAAGGCCGTGATCGAGACGGTCCGCACGCTGGTGGCGCCGCAGCCCGAGGGCCTCGGCATGTCGGCGCGCAACATCACGGTCTCCACCGTGGGCCTGGTCCCGGCCATGCAGAAGCTCACCAAGGAGGGCATCCCGGTGACGCTCGCCCTCTCGCTGCACGCGCCGGACGACGACCTGCGCTCCGAGCTGGTGCCGATCAACACCCGCTGGAGCGTCGACGAGACGCTGGACGCCGCGCGGAACTACTTCGAGGTGACCGGGCGCCGCGTGTCGATCGAGTACGCCCTCATCAAGGACATGAACGACCACGCCTGGCGGGCCGACCTGCTGGGCGAGAAGCTCAACTCCCGCGGGCGCGGCTGGGTGCACGTCAACCCCATCCCGCTCAACCCGACTCCCGGCTCCATCTGGACCGCGAGCGACCGGGATGTCGAGGACGAGTTTGTGGCACGATTGCGCGGTCACGGGATCCCGACCACTATCCGTGACACCCGCGGGAGCGACATCGACGGGGCCTGCGGGCAGCTGGCGGCTGAGGAGGACGACGAGTGAGTGGGATGTTCAACAGCGTGCCCGCGATGCGCACCGGGTACGACAAGGACGAGGTCGACGAGTTCTTCGAGCACGCCCGGCAGGCGTACGAGGGACGTACCGCGGATCGGCTGACGAGTGCCGACATCCAGGCCTCGACCTTCGACCTGACCCGCGGCGGGTACAACACCCACGAGGTAGACGCGGCGCTCGACCGTCTCGAGGCGGCGTTCATCGCGCGGCAGCGTGCGGAGTACGCGTCGGCGCACGGTCAGCAGGCCTGGATGAACGCGCTCGCCGAGCGCGCGCGTTCGCTGTACGGGCGGCTGGGCCGGCCGGACGGCGAGAAGTTCGGCCCTGCGGACCGCGGCTCGCAGGGATACGACAAGGACGACGTCGACGACCTGTGCGACCGGCTGATCGGCTACTTCGACCGTCAGGAGCCGCTGACGGCCGGAGACATCCGGTCGGCGACCTTCGGCCGGGCCCGCGGCCCGGAGGCCTACGACGAGGCCTCCGTCGACGCGTTCCTCAGCCGTGCGGTGGAGGTCCTGCTCGGGGTCGAGTGACCCTGCTTGCCGGGTAGTACAGGAGAGGGCGGAGCGCTGACCAGCGC